>JBEPWW010000232.1:0-4565 GCA_041642215.1 Salinimicrobium sp.
TTCAACCTTTTCGCGTCTGCGACGATCACAGAGAACCAGGTAGTGCCATACAGCGTGACCGATGATAATTTTGTTCGAACCACTACCTATAGAAATGTGGACGGGGGGTACAATGCTTTCGCAGGAAGCTTTTACAGCAAAAGGATGAAGTATGATAACAGCGAATTCAATTACAGGCTGGGAGCCAATACCAGTTACAGCAAGCAGGTGGGGTTCATCAATACGGTGCGCTTCAATGCGCGCAGGCTGAGTGCCACTCCCGGGCTAAGGCTTGGTTTTAACTGGAAAGAACTGGTTGAGGTGAATCCGCGTTATGAGCTTACCTATGTGTACAGCGACTATGATATTAACAATAACCGCACAGAAGAATACATAAACCATGCTGTGGGGCTGGAAGGGACTACCTTCTGGCCGGCAGGGATCGTATTTGGGAACGATATTTCCTATAATTACTTCGGAAATGTGGCGCCCGGCTTTGATGCTACCTCCCTTCTATGGAATATGAGCCTTGGCTACAAGTTTTTAAAAGATGCTGCTACGCTCAAAGTAAAGGTGTACGATCTTCTCAATGAAAATGTGAGTACTTCCAGGACCACTGGGCAGGATTTTGTGCAGGACAGGCAGGAACTCATTCTGGAACAGTATTTCATGCTCAGTTTTACCTATAAGCTTAGCAAGTTCGGCGGAAAAGATCCTAACCAGAGAAGGAGTGGAGGGATGAGAAGGTTCTAAAATTCCGTACCGGTTAATCTTTCAGGAAGCTGCCTGGAAAGCCTGTTTTTTCGTCGACCTGTCGCACCAACTTGAGGAGTTCCCGGGGTAATTCAGTAGGACGATCTAAACAGCTTTTCCGGCAGCTTCTTTTTTTTGTGACCGTCTCTCGACTATCCACGAATCTAACGTCTATAGACTATCGACTACCGTCTAATCTACCATCCCCCTCCGGCACCACCACCGCCAAAACCACCGCCGCCGAAGCCGCCACCAAAGCCGCCGCCACCGCCGAAGCCTCCGCCGCCGCCGCCAAAGCTGCCGCCTCCAAAGCCTCCACGACCCAGGCTGCTTAGCACCAGGATGTCGAGGAGGCCGCCGCCTCTTCTGTGGCCGCCATGTCTGCCACCGCCGCGTTTATTGCTGAGCACCACCATGATGATGATGAATATGATAGCCATTAGGATAAATCCCGGGGGAGCGCCCTGTTCTCCTCTTCGCTGCGGAGTACCCTCAAAGGTGCCCTCAAGGACCTGGAAAATTGCCGTGGTCCCGGCATCCAGTCCGCTGTAATAATTGCCTTTTCTGAACTCGGGCAGGATCACATTATCTACGATCTGCCTGGAAAGGGCATCGGTAAGGGTGCTTTCGATCCCGTAACCGGTATTGATCCAGATCTTACGGTCTTCCCGGGATAGAAGGATGAAGATCCCGTTGTCTTTCCCCTTCTGGCCAATTCCCCATTCATGGGCCCATTCGGTAGCATAAGTAGCGATATATTCTCCCTGAAGGGATTCTATGGTAGCGATGACGATCTGGGTTGAGGTCGTATCGGCGTAGTTGATCAGCTTTCTTTCCAGGTTTTTTTCTTCAGCCGGGGTCAGGACATCGGCCGCATCATAAACGCTGGTCTGCATGGAGGGCTTTGGCGGAATCTCCCTCTGGGCGTTTGCCGCAAGGGCGGTTAAAAATAACAGGCTTGCTAAAAAGAGGTTCCGCTTGAAATACTTCATTTATTTGGATATTTTATCCGAAAGTTGATTCTCATTTCCTTCACTCCAGGGGAAATGTTCCTGTAATTCGTGACCAGCCCGGGTAATGCCATCTATGAGACCCTGCTTGAAATTGCCCTTTTTGAACTGGGCGACAATGGCATCTTTGGTGCTTTCCCAGAAGTTGGGCGGGACCACGGCATTAATGCCCTTATCTCCGTAGATCACGAAATTGCGGTCATCGATGGCAACATATATCAGCACCCCGTTGTCTTCTTTGGTGTTGTCCATCTTGAGAAGATGGAAGACTTCCATCGCCCGGGCCCATATATCGCCCTTGCTGGACTTTTCTATATGAACCCTGATCTCTCCCGAGGTCTTTCTTTCTGCCCTTTGGATGGCTTCCACTACTTCCTGTTCTTCCTCTTCTGTGAGAAAATCTTCTATTTTAGACATAAGCGGTGATTTTAAAAGTCAAATTCCACTTCGGGAACCGTTTCTGCTCCGGGGTCTGCCTCATAGGCAGGCATGCGGTCAAAGCCGTACATTCCTACCACCAGGTTGTTCGGGAATTGCCTGATATAGCGGTTGTAATCGGTTACGGCACTGTTGTACCGGTTCCTGGCTACATTGATCCTGTTCTCTGTGCCTTCCAGCTGGGATTGCAGCTGCTGGAAGTTTTGGGTGGCCTTTAACTCAGGATAGCGTTCTACGGTTACCAGTAACCTGGATAAAGCCGAAGAAACCTGGGTTTGCGCCTGCTGGAACTGTTCCAGCTGTGCCTGAGAAAGATTGTCGGCATCCACATTGACCGAGGTCGCTCTTGATCTTGCTTCGATGACGTCTGTGAGGGTCCCGCGTTCAAAGTCGGCAGCGCCTTTTACGGTGTTCACCAGGTTTCCAATGAGGTCATTCCGGCGCTGGTACGCGCTCTCCACATCGGCCCAGGTTCTTCTCGCTTCCTCCTGTTTGTCGACAGCAGAGTTGTAGACTCCTGCAAAAAGCCAGTAGAATACCAGGATGATTCCACCTATTATCAATACGGGGACAAGCCACTTTTTCATAGTTACAGTTGTTTTTTTAATTCTATTAAGGTTGATTTAATGTTCTCGAGTTTTCGAATGATCTCAAAGTTAGTTAATGTTTTATGGCTTTCCTCCTTTAAATGAATCTTTGCGCCTTCCAGGGTAAAACCCCTTTCCTTTACCAGGTGGTAGATCAATTCCAGGTTCCTGATATCTTCCCGGGTGAATTTCCTGTTTCCCTTGGCGTTCTTTTTGGGTTTGATCACATCAAATTCCTTTTCCCAGAATCTAATGAGGGAGGTATTTACTCCAAAGGCATCGGCCACTTCGCCGATCCCGTAATACAATTTTTCGGGCAGGTTTACGTGCATTAATCCAGGGATTGGTTTTCTTGTTGTGATTGTTTGAGGATCTCGTCAAATTCTGCAGGGGACAATTGCCCGTAGTAGAAATTAATGGGATTGATCTTTTCCCCGTCCTTGTAGATCTCATAATGCAGGTGAGGCCCCTGGGAGCGCCCGGTGCTGCCAACAAACCCTATCAGGTCCCCGCGCTGTACCTTCTGCCCCCGGCGTACATTGTATTTGTACAAATGCGCGTACAGGCTGGTATAGCCGTAACCATGATCAATACGAATATGTTTTCCATACCCGCTGGAGCGGTTATCAGCCCTCTCTATGACTCCGTCCCCGGTGGCATATACGGGGGTGCCGCGTGGTGCAGAAAAGTCCATCCCGTGATGGAATTTCCTGGCTTTTGTAAAGGGGTCTGTACGCCAGCCGTATCCAGATGCCATTCGCTTGAGGTTTTCGTTCTTCACAGGCATGATGGCAGGAATAGCCGCCAGCAGTTTTTCCTTGTTCTCGGCAAGGTTCGCGATCTCATCAAGGGACCGGGACTGTACCACGATCCTTTTAGTGAGCATGTCCAGCTTTTTATGGCTCTCCACGATCAATTTGGAATTGTCAAAACCTTCCAGGTCCCGATAGCGGTTTATTCCCCCAAAACCGGCCAGCCGCTGTTCTTCAGGAATGGGATTGGCCTCGAAATAGAGACGGTAGATGTTATTGTCACGATCTTCAACATTGGCCAGTACCTGTTGTACATGGTCCATCTTCCTGTTGAGCAGCCCGTACTGAAGCTTCATGTTCTCCAGTTCCCTTTTCAGGGCTTTTTCTTTCGGGGTTTCGATCTGAGGTATGTTGAGGTATACGATTAGGAGTAAAAAACCTGCCAGGAATACCCCCACAAGGGTGAGAAGAGCTATACCCAGTCGACGGCCTTTGCTCCGTTCGATTTTTTTATAGGAAAGCGTCTCACTATCGTAATAATATTTAACCTTCGACATAAGTTAAATTTGCTATTTTTGCTTTATTAAAATGTTGTAAAAACAGTGCAACAATGAGATTGAGAAACGAACAAATATAGAAATTGTTTTCTCATCCTCATAATTAAATAATCTTCGAAACAAAGAATCCCGCTACATGAAATCTCAGGACATCCGTACAAAATTCCTTGAATTCTTTAAATCCAAATCCCACAGCATAGTTCCGTCTGCGCCCATGGTGATCAAAGACGATCCCACGCTAATGTTTACCAATGCGGGGATGAACCAGTTCAAGGAGTATTTCCTTGGGAACGGAGTTCCTGAAAGCCCCCGGGTCACCGATACCCAGAAATGCCTTAGGGTAAGCGGGAAGCACAATGACCTGGAAGAGGTAGGAAAGGATACCTATCACCATACCATGTTCGAGATGCTGGGAAACTGGAGTTTTGGGGATTATTTCAAAAAAGAAGCGATCTCCTGGGCTTGGGAGTTATTGACCGAGGTTTAGAT
>JBEPWW010000233.1:0-4548 GCA_041642215.1 Salinimicrobium sp.
TAAGAATTTTGTGAGGGCAGATGTGGGCAGGATACAAAACACCTTTACGGGGGAAGTAGGGAGAGTGAGTAGCGCTCTTAGGCACTATTTTAAAGCCTTTCAATACGGCGTACTGGTTCTGGTATATATAGTCATGGCTTTCATGGCAGATCCCGGTTTCTCACTAATGGTTATTACCGGCGGAGTTTTAACCAATTTTATTTTCAAAAAACTTTACAGGCGAACCAAAATACTGTCAAAGGAACTTACTTCCCAAAATCATCTTTTTCAGGAACTGTTGATCCAGAAAGTCGCTTTTTTCAAGTATCTTAAAACCACCGGGCTCCACTACCCGTACGGCCGGAAGTTGAAAAAAAATATATTCAATCTGGAAAACCTGCAAAAACGTGTTGGAGTCATTGATTCTTTATTAGCAGCCCTGCGTGAGCCTATAGTGGTATTTATAATCATTCTGGCCATTTATCTCCAGGTTGCTTTTTTTGAACAAAATGTTGGGCTCATTATTTTAAGTCTTTTGTTGCTTTACAGGGCGCTTACATTTTTCATGGGGGCACAGGAACAATGGAACTTTTTTCTAGGAGTATCTGGTTCTTTGGAAAACATGGAAGATTTCTCCCAAGAGCTTAGATCGGGTAGAGAATCCAACGGTAATATTAAGATTGAGGGATTCAGGGAAAAGTTGATATTAAAAAGGGTCAATTTCAGGTATGATGATATAGAGGTGCTCAGGAATATCAATTTGGAAATCAGAAAAAATGAGACGGTGGCCTTTGTAGGGGAAAGCGGCTCAGGGAAATCCACTTTATTAAGTATCATTTCGGGATTGCTGCAGCCCACCGGAGGGGATTATTTTATCGACGGTAAGTCAGTGAAACAGTTGGATCTTATTTCTCTTAAAAGGCTTATTGGATATGTCTCTCAGGATGTTAACATTTTTAATGATTCCATCTTCAATAATGTGACCTTTTGGGGGGAACCAAACACTGAGAACCGGGAGAAATTTAGGAAGGCTGTGAAGAAAGCAGCCATCTTTGATTTCATAATGGATCTCCCTCAAAAAGAAAATACCCTGTTGGGAAATAACGGGATCAATCTTAGTGGAGGACAGAAACAGCGTTTATCCATCGCAAGGGAACTGTATAAGGAGGTGGATCTCCTGTTAATGGACGAAGCAACTTCTGCGCTGGATGGAGAAACAGAGGCGATCATTCAACAAAACATTGACCAGTTAAAAGGTCAATTAACCATTGTAGTTATTGCCCATCGATTATCCACTATCAAAAGTGCAGATAAGATCGTAGTGATGAAGTCAGGTCAAATAAAAGACATTGGCAGTTATGAGGAACTCGTGGAAAAATCACGAAATTTCAGGAAAATGATTGAACTGCAGAACCTTTAATAAAGAAAAATGGGTGATTACTCCATAGAGGATGTAGGAAATAACTATTGTAATTTTCCGGGAAATGTTGAGAAAAAAAGAAGGGGATACCTCCACTTTTTCAATGGGTTGAAATGTTTTCCTTTTTTGACGCTGCCGGTGGTGGTATTCAAAAGTAAACACGCATCAAATGATGTCTTAAGTTACGGCCTATTATGAACTACGCTGCTTTTGTTATGACCTATGAAAGGCCAGGAGAGCTGAAACAAACGATCGGGAAGTTAATGGCCCAGAGTGTTCCTCCCGGTTACCTTTTGGTTATTGACAATAGTATATCCTCTCACACCGAAGAAATGATGGGGGAAATCACTTCCAATACAATTGGGTATTTGAGAACAGGCTATAATGCGGGTCCTGCCGGGGCCGCAAAGATTGGATTGCATAGTCTTTCTTCTATGGGATTTGACTGGATCTATTGGGGAGACGATGATGATCCCCCACAGGATGATCTTGAACTGGAATATCTTTTCAAGGGTATACATGATCTAAAAGAGAAAGGAATAAACGCCGGAATAGTAGGGGGAAAGGGAGGAAGGTTCAATGCTGTTACGGGGCGGCTAAAAACGCTATCTAATGACGAGTTAAAACAGGGGCCTTATTTGGAAGTAGATGCCGTACCGGGAGGACACGCTATGCTGGTGAACGTTGAAGTCGTTGAGGCTGGACTCTTACCTGACGAGAAACTTTTTTTTGGATTTGAAGAATTCGAGTTTTGTCTAAGGGTTAAGAAACGAGGGTTTAAGATTTTTATACCTACAGAGAAATGGCTAAAGGAAAGATACGATGCGGGACATACAGACCCTAAATATCGCTGGAAAGGCACTTCTTTCGGAAAAACAGAAATGGTCTGGCGGGGATACTACAGTACACGTAACCTACTGGAGATCTATTATAAAAATCACTTTTTTTTAGCTTTAGTTCTGCTTTTTGTGAAAACGCTTGCAAAAATGGGTTTAGGGTTCGCTTTCGGGAAAAGGTATGGTCGTGAACATTTCAGGGTTCAACAAATGGCGATCCGGGACTTTTTTAAACAAGACTTTGGCCGGAAAGACGATCTTCTGTAAGCTCTTGAAAAAATATTGAAATACCCTATATTTATAAAAAAGGAGAAATGGTGAATTACGCTACAAATGGTTTTTCCGTACTGGATTGCACCCTTAGGGACGGAGGATACTATACCCGGTGGGATTTTGATGATGCTCTTATCAACGGTTATTTTGAGGCTATGAACCAACTTCCTATCGATTATATTGAAATAGGTTACCGGTCCAAACCACGGGAAGAATACCAGGGCGCATTTTTTTATTTACCTGAATATCTTCTGAAAGATTTAAAAAAGAAGACAACTAAAAATCTTGCGATCATTCTTAATGAGAAAGAGATACTTCCCGGCGATCTGGAGATGCTGCTAAAACCTTGTGAGGAAGTAATTGATCTGGTACGCCTGGCAGTTGCCCCGGGAAACTTTGAAAGATCTTGGCGTCTTGCTTTTTCCATAAAGCAGATGGGTTTTCGCGTATCTATAAACCTAATGTATGCGAGCCGGTGGGAGAGGGATTTTCCTTCTGCTGAAATCCTGGAGAAACTAAACGAGGTTGTCGATTTTTTCTATGTAGTGGATTCTTATGGCGGCATGTTTCCTGAACAGGTTTCTAAAATATTTAAGCACCTGCGAAGACATTTGACTGTCGGCCTTGGTTTTCATGGGCATAATAACCTGGAGATGGCACTTGCCAACACCTTAGCCGCCCTGGATTCTGGAGCAACTATGATCGATTCCACAATCTATGGAATGGGGCGTGGGGCCGGTAACCTAAAAACAGAATTACTTTTAACCACTCTACAGGCCAAAAAAGGACTGGAGGTGAATTATGATCAGCTTAGTTATGTGGTATCCCTATTTTCTGATTTAAAACAGAAGTTTGAATGGGGAACAAATCTTGCATATATGGTATCAGGTTCAAATTCTATTCCTCAGCAGGAAGTTATGTCACAGCTTAGTAAAAGGTTTTATTCCCTGAACAGCATTGTGCGGGGAGTGTATAACAAATCTAAAGGCCTTGAGGATAACCTGAGGTTAAAAGAACTAAGTTTTTCCAGTAGTTTTAAAAATGCGGTCATTGTAGGCGGAGGGCCTACGGGATCCAGTCATGCAAGAGGGGTAAATGCTTTCATAGAAGCAAACCCGGAAACCTGTATCATTCATGCCAGTTCAAAAAACGCGGCTGCATATAAAGATTTCTCCCGGCATCAATATCATTGTTTAGTGGGAAATGAAGGCAGGAGGCTGGAAAATGTTTTTGATCACCTTGAGGGCAGCTGTAAGATCGCAATCCTGCCGCCGTACCCCCGAACAATGGGCACATATATTCCTGAAGCCTTAAAAGAAAATGCCTACCAGTTGAAGGAGATCACCTTTACCGCCAGTCTTCAGGAATCTGTAACTGCTCTGGCTATAGAAACAGCACTTAAACTGCAGGTTGACAATTTCTATTTTGTGGGTTATGATGGATATGAAGGAAAGGTATCAGCATCAGAAATAGAACTTTTCCAGGAAAATGAAAGCCTTTTTCAAAGGCTGAGGGAGATTAAAAATAGGGTATGCTCCCTGACCCCTACACGCTATAGTAAATTAAAAACAGCTTCTGTCTATGCCAGCATCTAACATGTCGATCTCCATATTTTTACCCGTACGAAAAGGAAGTGAACGTGTGAAGAACAAAAACACCAGGAAATTCGCTGATTATAGTGGTGGCTTACTTGAATTTAAATTAAAGCAGCTACTAAGGGTAAAAGGGGTAGAGGAATTGGTGGTATCCACGAACGACATAAAATGTATCCAGATCGCAGAGAAGTTTAAAAGCCGTTATAAAAATTTAAGAGTGGAAGAAAGACCCGATGAGCTGGGATCTTCCTCTACAACACTCTCAGATCTTATAGCCTATGTTCCAAAAATAATATATTCAGATCAATGGATTAGTCCATCTCATGACCAGCTATGAAAGCTAAGGTTCTGTCAAAATCGGGGGTAACCACCGGAGCACCCCCGGGCGTGGTCTGCACGAGGCGACCGGCTAGGCTCGGTCGCTGCTGTCGCAAACGCTCGGCTT
>JBEPWW010000234.1:0-4542 GCA_041642215.1 Salinimicrobium sp.
AAGGGCTTCCTGGTAATTGCGCAGATTAAAATCACTCTCTGCCTTCCAAAAAGTTGCCAAAGCGGTAAACCTGGGATCCCGGCGCTCGCTCAGGGATTTATCAAAGTTCTCCCGGGCTTCGCGATATTTCCTTCCTCAAACAATTCCAGACCGCGATAAAATGCCACTTTTTGGAAGACCAGGTTGTTCTGAAAATCCCGGCTTCCCTGCAGCAGGCGCATCGCCTCTTCATAATTCTTTGTGGTGATAAAGGAATTGATAAGCAGTTCCCTGATCTCGTCCTTTGCTGCAGAATTAGGATATTCCTCTAAATAATTCATGAGCACCTGTGGAACGCTGGCATAATTATTACCTATTTCATAACTCAATTTGGCATAATTAAGGGCCGCATCTGCTTTGATCTGTTCATTAAAATCCATTTCGCTGGCATTCTTAAAAGCGTTCAATGCCTGCTGTTTTTTTCCGGTGTTTAGATAGGACTGGGCAAGATGGTAATATGCATTTTGAGCGACCTGATTCCTCCCGTCAATGATCTTATTGAATTCTGAAATGGCATTTTCATATTCCCCCTGCTGGTAATAGGCATACCCCAATTGATAATAATCTGTATTGTTCCATTTACCCCGCTCTCCTTTATATTCCTTTAGATAAGGGATCGCTTTTTCATATTCCCCCAGGTTGAAATAACTTTCTCCAATGATCTTGTTGATCTCAGACTTCTCCAGGCGATTGGCTCGGGGAAGTTGCTCCAGCCCCAACCTGATAGCTTCCTCAAAATTTCCTTGCTTGAAATTCATATCGCTTTGGAAATAGGAAAGATCCTCCTCATATTTCTTATCTCCCTCTACCTGTTCAAAGAGTTGATTGGCCTCTTCATAGTTGTCTCCTTCGTAAGCCATAAATCCAAGGTAATATTTCGCCTGGGATCCATATTCTTTGGAATCTTTGACCTTATTCAGGTATTCTTTTGCCTCCTCATACTGTTTCCCGCGAAAGTAGGCATATCCATTATTGAAGTAGTACCGCTGCAACTCCTTTCGGCTCAGGTTTCGCCGGTCCACCATATCATACCATTTACGGGCCAGGGAATATTTCCCGGTGTTGAAATAATAGTCGGCGACATCCAGAAAAGCCGAATTTCTTTTTGTGCTCGTAGGATACCGCTCTACAAAATCTTCCATGAGCTTATCGGCATTTGGCTGATTAAGGCGTATGGCCGCATTGGCGATATAATAGGCTGCATCGGCCTCGATCTTTTCATCCTCCGTTTCTTCCCGCACCCTGTCAAAAATGTTTTGAGCCGCCAGGTACTGCTGGTTATTATAAAGCTCCAGCGCCCTGTTGAAGTCTGCAGACTCATTGGTATGTATGGCAGTACGTTGAGGGAAAACCGATAGGGAAAGAAAGAGAAAAGTAACAAAAAAGAAGGTTTTGCACTGTATCATTCGAGATTTGGTTTTGTTGATGATTCAAAGATAAAAGAAAGTCTTAGGTAATAACGTGCATCCTGTAAGATAAATTATACAAAAACCAAAAATGCTCCCCGGGGATTTCTTCATGAAATATCCTGCAATTAAATATCACATGTCTTATTTTTTACGTTCTCTTTAGTACTTTTACCTCAGCAAAAGCATTTCCAGATGTCCAACACCGTATTATATTTAAAAGACGCTTCCATTTATCAGCGGGAAAGTCTTATTCTTTCTGAAGTCAATATAGAAATAAAGAAAGGGGAATTTGTTTACCTTATCGGAAAGACCGGAACCGGAAAAAGCAGTTTCATGAAGACCCTTTACGGGGATCTACCCCTTAATGAAGGGGAAGGCACTATTGTGGATTATGACCTGCGGAAGCTAAAGGAAAAAGACATTCCATTTTTGCGCCGGAAACTCGGGGTGGTATTCCAGGATTTCAAACTGCTGAATGACCGGAATGTAAAGGAAAATCTCCTTTTTGTACTGAAGGCCACGGGATGGAAAGATCAAAAAGCCATGGACCACAAGATCGATGAAGTCCTGGACAAGGTAGGAATGAAGACTAAAGGTTTTAAAAATCCTTACCAGCTTTCTGGAGGGGAACAACAGCGTATTGCCATTGCCCGGGCCCTGCTGAATGATCCTGAACTCATCCTGGCCGATGAACCTACGGGAAATCTGGATCCACAAACCTCGGTGGAGGTGATGGAAGTACTCCAGGACATCAGCAATAACGGGAACACTATCCTTATGGCTACTCATGATTATGCCCTGCTTTTAAAATATCCGTCGAAGACCTTAAAGTGCGATGGACAAAAAGTTTTTGAGGTAGTACAAAAAACCGTGTAATTTTTGATAGCTTTGGGGTTAGATGCTTTCAGTATTGATCCCTATATACCGATGGAACATCCTTCCTCTTGTTAAAGAGTTGGTTTCCCAACTCAACAGGGAAAGCTATGACTATGAGATCCTAGGCCTTGATGACGCGAGTCCGGATATAGACATGATCCGCAGGAACAGCCAAATGGACCACCTCAGGAACTGCAGGTACTTTACTTCTGAAACCAACCACGGCCGGGCAAAGATCCGGCAGGCCCTTGCAGAAAAAGCGACCTACAAATGGCTCCTATTCCTCGATTGTGATGTCATGCCCAAACGCAAGGATTTCATTTCTTCCTTTGATCTGCAAAATAGAAAACGGGAAGAAGTGATCTATGGAGGAGTGGAATATCCCGAGAAGGAACCTGATCCTCAAAAGCATCTTCATTGGAAATATGGCAGAAAACGGGAGTCCAGGAAAGTAAAAGAGCGGGAGGAAAAACCTTTTTCGGTGGTAATGCAAAATCTCCTCATCAGGAAGAACATCTTTTTATCCTGCAACAAATACCTGGACGAAAGCAGTTATGGCCTGGATGTACAGTGCTCGTACAACCTTAAGAAAATAAGCGCCCGCATCAACCACATTGATAACCCTGTACTGCATAAGGGCATGCATTCCAACCAAGATTATGTGGACAGGATGAGAAAAGCCGCACGTACCATTGGGAACCTACAACGGCAGGGATACATCCCTCCCAATTTCACGAGAATACAGAGAACACATCAAAAGCTAAGAAAGTCGGGATCTGTAAAGATCTTTCAGAAATCCATGGAGATACGGCTGGATGCCATTGAAAAGCGACTGCGAGCGGGAGAAGGCTCCCTGTTCCTTCTGGACCTCTACCGGCTATACCATTTCTCTAAAGCAGCCACCACATCATAAGCGAACCGGAACATTTCGAAAAAGAGATTTTCCAGCAAAAAAAATGCAGAAAAACTTCTTCAGCTTTCCTGCATTTGCTTTTAATATAGCTCCGCTTCTACGGAAATGGTTTTATGGCTTTACCTCATCTGCCGGAACCGGTTTCTTTTTATTGATAAAAAGATAATAAGCGTTGACCAGTACAATAGCTACATTGGTTATGATAATTGGCCATGAGTCCAGCAATATACCATAGGCCACGAAGAATAAACATCCTACCGAATTCACATAGCGCAGGGTTGTAATATTGCGCATAAGAAAAGACAGTAAAACAAAAAACGAAGCCAGGTATCCAAACCACTCAATGTAAGATACTCCAAGTATTTCCATATGGGAAGTTTCTTCTCTCCTTTCCCTCTCCCATAAAGGGAAAGGGATACGAGAAGTTAGTATTAGATCGTTTTATTTCTCTTTCGCTCATTCTCGGTAAGGTAGATCTTACGCAAACGCAAATGGTTTGGTGTCACCTCAACATATTCGTCTTTCTGGATATATTCAAGCGCTTCTTCTAAAGAGAACTTGATCGCAGGAACGATCTTCGCCTTGTCATCGGCACCTGAAGAACGTACGTTAGAAAGTTTTTTGGTTTTTGTGATGTTCACTACCATATCATCCTGGCGGGAATTCTCACCAATAACCTGTCCTTCGTAAATATCCTCTCCCGGATCAACAAAGAACTTTCCTCTGTCCTGCAGCTTATCGATGGAGTACGGAATGGCTTTTCCTTTTTCCATAGAAACCAGAGATCCATTAAGACGCTCAGGGATTCCCCCTTTTAAAGGCTGATATTCCTTATAACGGTGAGCCATGATCGCTTCTCCCGCAGTCGCGGTCAACAGCTGGTTACGTAACCCGATAATTCCGCGGGAAGGGATCTGGAATTGGATGGTCATCCTGTCTCCTTTTCCTTCCATGCTCAGCATCTCCCCTTTTCTCATGGTCACCATCTCTACCGCTTTTCCTGAAACATCTTCGGGAAGATCAATAGTCAATTCTTCAATCGGTTCACATTTTACGCCGTCAATTTCCTTGATGATCACCTGAGGCTGCCCGATCTGAAGTTCATATCCTTCACGACGCATGGTCTCGATAAGAACCGATAAGTGAAGTACCCCACGGCCGTAGACCATGAATTTATCTGCACTGTCTGTTTCCTCTACCCTTAGGGCAAGGTTTTTCTCAAGCTCCTTGAAAAGACGTTCTTTGATATGACGTGAGGTCACAAACTTTCCGTCCTTTCCGAAGAAAGGGGAATCGTTGATCGTG
>JBEPWW010000235.1:0-4537 GCA_041642215.1 Salinimicrobium sp.
TACTGATCCCTACTCTTGCCTCCCTTACAAAATTTGATCAATGGTGGATTAGGGGCTTTGATTTCCCAAGGCTGCAGATCTGCTTTTTAGTTCTGTTGATCATCAGTTTCTCTATTTTTTACTACAGTTTTGAAGAGACCTGGCAGTATATCCTGGTGGGCTTACTGGCTGCCAGTTTTTTATACCAGGCGGGTAAAATTTATCCTTATACGATCCTGGCGAAGAAACAGGTCCTGAAATATTCGGGAAACGGGCCCGAATCCCGATTTTCCATACTCGTTAGCAACGTCCTCACTACAAACAAACAATATGATAAGCTAATCGACCATGTGAACCAGCGGCAACCCGATCTTTTGCTCACTCTGGAGTCTGACAAGCGCTGGGAAAAAGAATTAGCAGTGATAGAGAAATATTACCCTTACAAGGTGAAAGTGCCACAGGATAATCTCTACGGAATGCACCTGTATTCAAAACTGGAACTTTTGGATATCGAGGTAAAATACCTCATTACAAAAGAAATTCCTTCCATTCATGGCTATATAAAACTGGAAAACGGAACAAAATTAAGGATACATTGCCTCCACCCCAAACCACCCAGTCCTTCTGAAGACGAAACCTCCACCAACCGGGATGCCGAGCTTCTCCTGGTAGGACGGGAGCTCAATGCCGGGCAAGAACCCACCCTGGTTTTTGGGGACCTCAACGATGTGGCCTGGTCCAGGACGACGAAACTTTTTCAGAAAATAAGCGGACTGCTGGATCCCCGGATCGGCAGAGGCTTCTTTAACACGTATCACGCGGGGTACCCCTTCTTTAGATGGCCGCTGGACCATATTTTCCACTCGGCAGATTTTAGCCTGGTCCAGCTAAGACGTCTGAAAAGTATCGGGTCTGACCATTTCCCTATTTTCATCAAACTCAATTACGAACCCAGAAAAGAAGATCTACAGGACAAGCCTGAAGAACCAGACAGCGAAGAAGAGACAAGGGCCAAAGAGAAGATTCAGAAAGGGGAGCCACGATAATAGTCGGTTTATTCCTGATCCCGCTCCTGCGGCGGGATCCTGATATCTGACTTTTTAAAATAATAATTAAAGCACCTGTTCACGTAATATTCTTCCTGGGAAGCACGCACTGCCAGTTCATATGCAAATATGGTTGTGGGTTTATTAATTAGGGGAGGAATGATACAGGGTTCCAGATCACAGTTTGCTATCATCCTGTAGCGCTCCTGCACCTCCCGGTCATACCGGTAAGCCTTTCCATACAGCACCTCCTGATACACCCTTTTTATATTGTTGGATTTCAAGGCGACCATGCTAATTACCAGGACCGCGATCAATCCCCTCACCGAAACAGGCAGCAAGGCAATAGATCCTTTCCTGCGTTGCAAGTAGATCAGAAATCCCAGGACAAGCGCCAGGGCCTCGAAAAGGAAGAGCAAATAAATGACATTCACTGTTCTGGCCGGAGGCTCCCCGCCCTGACTCCAGAAGGTAGGAAAAAAGCTAAGCACGATAAGTCCAAAAGAAAAAGCAGAAAACAGCAATAAATGTAACGAAGAAATGGAAAAATGGCTGTACCGCGTTGCAATGCGGTTAAGGTTCTTCAGGAACAGGAAAACCAGCAGCAAAGGAACAGGGGCCCATTTTATAAGTGAGATCAGGGCCAGTTTTACAGCTCCAAAGATCGAAAAGAACAACTGGAATTTTTCCGGCTTTTCAGCCATACGCACTGTATTGCCCGGCGCTCCAACCACCACAGCAGCAGCCGCCAGAGTGAACAACAACAGCACAAGTAAGACAGGATCCATTTTTCTTTTCCTGAAGGAACTTAGGATAAACCACATAAAAAAGATCGCGCAAAGCAACAACATGGAAATTTCATTAAGCCCCACAATAACAATGCTCAGCAAGACCGCCGGCACCAGCAGGACAAGTCTGGACCGGTATTCCTGTTTACGAAGGTACAGGACAAGAGAAAAGAGCAAAAGACCAAGAATGGATGCCAGCTGGTAGGTCACTGCACCCGCCATCCAGTAAAAGGCCTCTGTAATATCGGGCAGGTTGTACAGGTAAAGGAAAAAGATCATGAAACCAAGTACAGCTTTATCCCTGGTCTCTGCCCGGGGAATCACAGAACCTAAGAAAATTACTAGGGCCAGACCGAAGCCCAGGAACAGCAGTACCGGCAACAGCCTGTAAAAGATCAGGTCATTGTAATCAATAGGACTAACAGTAAGTAAAGCCGTAGCGGTGTACCTTCCCGTCCAGGATAAGTAATGTTCCACCTGGGCCGACCAGAACCCAACAGACCTGCTAAAATCTGAATAACAAAAATCATCGGCAGAAGGATGGTTGAATTGGGAAATGTACAGGAAAGGGATGATCAAAAACAAACTAAGCGTAAGAAGAGCCCCATAAACCGGTATTTTTGAAAAAAGTGTTTTCATAGGCTCGATTCAGATCCTGTTGCCGGTTTTTTAGATCCTTTCGCACGTATATCCTCTCCCGCCAGAGAAAGACGGTTAGTCATCTTCCTTATTTTATAAAGCTCATAGGGCACCTTCAGGAGATCACCAAATTGGATTTTAGAGGCTCCTTTTTCTTCCCAGGCTCTTAAAGGAACTTCCCTGATGTTTTGAGAGAGACCTGCCGCCTGTTTCTTTTTCAACCGGTAGAGTAACTCCAGGTCAAAGAGCCATCGGGAAACAAAGGGCCGGGCGAACAATTCCCGGGCGATTTGAGCCTTAAAGATCTTCGCGCCGCACTGGGAATCATAGACGCCTATCCCAAGGTATACACTGGCTGCCGTGGCAAAAATCCTTCCGAAGTAATGCCGCAATACATTCCTCTCGACCTTCGCCCCCAAACGTTTGATCCTCGAGCCAATGACCACCTTTATTTCGGGATCAAAACTAAGCAGCAGGAATTCGATCTCTTCCAGGGGGGTGGCAAGATCTGCATCCATATAGCCTATGAACCGAAACTCCCCGGTTGCCAGGGCATTCAGGAAACCCTGTCTCACGGCCTCAGCCTTTCCCCGGTTGACAGAAAGATCCAGCAGCTTCACCTTTTTGGGAAAATCACCTTCCAGCCCCCTCAGAAGATCCAGGGTACCATCGTTGCTGCCATCGTTGACAAAATAGAACGAACAGGGGCTTTGGGAGATAAAGCCCCTGAAATCTCCTACGGGTAATCGCCCTGCTTCATTATAACAGGGGATTACAATACAGGTATTTTGCATACGATATAATTTGACAGCCCGGGGGTAGGGATCCCGGCCTTTTTTAATAATCTGTGGAGATGATAATCCCAAAGCAGCATAGTTTCCAGGCAATTTGTCACATATCTACCCCGCTTCCAACCGCTAAGGTCGGATCCTGCTTTTCTATCCTTCCCGGGATTGATTTTCTCCCTTAGGACCTGCAGGTACCGCGGCAGTAATAAACTAAAGAAAAAATACCCCTTCTCTACCGTCCTTAATCCGGCCTCCGCAGTAACCGCTTCCAGAGAACTATTTGTATATCTTCTAAAATGTTCCAGGAACCGGTCATGTTCCCCGAATAATTTCTCATAAGCCGGCACTGTAATGATGAACAGGGTATCTGCACGCACAAAGGGCTTTCGCAAAAGGCTTTTCAAAAAAAGAAGATCATCCTCCACATGCTCCAATAGATCCATCATGAAGATGAGATCAACGGGCTTCTCCTGCGCCGGAAGCTCCTCCAGGGACCTGTAGCAGTTTATTCTTCCGGATTCCCTCTGCATCATTTCTTCATCAAATCCCTTATCGACTGCAATAAATCGAGTATTTGGTTTGTCTTCAGCGAACCTTTTAAGAAAATAAAGATCGCCACAGCCCAGATCGAGAATATTTTTATTCTGATACTGTCCTAAATGCCGATCTGCGAGATCCCTCACAACATGAAATCGCGCCAGTTCCCATGGATGACGCATGGGTGACCCCGACCTCTCCAATAGATCCATAGTACGTTTTTCTCAACCTAATTCAGATTGTCTTGATCTCTTTGCGACACTTTATTCCCCATTAGCCGGGCCTGCTTCATATCCTGCCGCCCGCTTTCTCTCTCCCCAATGAGCAATTTGCTTAGCCCCCGATCAAAATAAGAGCCTACATGGAAGGGGTTCAATTCAATGGCTTTGGTAAAATCCTTTATGGCCCCCTGATGATCTTCCACGGCAGCCCTGTTCTTACCCCTGTTATAATAAGCTTCAAAAGTGGGATTGAGTTCTATCGTCCTGCTGTAATCAGCAATCGCCCCCCGCAGGTCCCCAGTCTTGGCTTTTTCTACAGCACGGTTGTAATAGGCCAGGTCATGCTCAGGATCCAGTTCGATCGCTTTGGTATAATCGGCTATGGCACCCTGCCGATCCTTAAGGTCTGATTTTTGAATTCCCCTGCTGTAAAAATCCTCTTCAATCTGGTCAAAGGAAAAAAAAGACAGCATCAATGCGAGAGTCATGAGTATATTTGTCATCTCTATATAATTTAAAGTGCTTCCATAAAATAAATA
>JBEPWW010000236.1:0-4533 GCA_041642215.1 Salinimicrobium sp.
CTTTTCATGGGAATTATAGGTATAGCAATGTCTGTTTTCTTCCGTATGCAACTCGCATGGCCGGCAGAATCTTTTAAGATATTTGAGATCTTCCTAGGGAAATGGGCTCCGGGAGGAGTTATGAGTCCTGAGATCTATCTTGCACTTGTGACCATTCACGGTACCATCATGGTATTCTTCGTATTGACACAGGGCTTGAGTGGTACTTTTAGTAACCTCCTGATACCGCTGCAAATTGGGGCCAGGGATATGGCCTCTGGCTTTATGAACATGCTTTCATACTGGTTGTTTTTTACCTCCTGTGTGATCATGTTGGGCTCCCTGTTTGTTGAAGCAGGTCCTGCATCGGCCGGTTGGACCATCTATCCTCCTTTGAGCGCCCTGCCACAGGCTATTGGTGGATCTGGTATGGGAATGACCCTATGGCTGGTTTCTATGGCCATCTTCATCGCTTCGTCTTTACTTGGTTCCCTTAACTATATTGTTACGGTTATCAACCTTAGGACCAAAGGCATGTCAATGACAAGATTACCATTGACCATCTGGGCCCTTTTTGTGACGGCTATCATCGGGGTGGTTTCTTTCCCCGTCTTATTATCGGCTGCCCTTATGCTTATCATGGACAGAAGTTTTGGGACATCCTTCTTTTTGAGTGATATCTATATTAAAGGAGAGGTGCTGCACTACCAGGGTGGATCGCCTATACTTTTTGAACACCTGTTCTGGTTCCTTGGGCACCCGGAGGTTTATATCGTTATTCTGCCTGCCATGGGTATCGCTTCTGAGATCTTAGCGACCAATGCCAGGAAACCTATCTTCGGATATCGTGCCATGATCGCCTCGATCCTTGGTATCGCCTTCCTTTCAACCATTGTGTGGGGTCACCACATGTTCGTGTCCGGGATGAACCCGTTCCTCGGATCTGTGTTTACCTTTACAACCTTATTGATCGCCATCCCATCGGCAGTAAAAGCTTTTAACTGGATCACTACGATCTGGAAAGGAAACCTGCAAATGAACCCGGCGATGTTATTCTCCATAGGTTTCGTTTCGACTTTCATTACGGGAGGTTTGACCGGAATTATTCTGGGGGACAGTACCCTTGATATTAACGTGCATGACACCTACTTTGTGGTGGCGCATTTCCACCTGGTAATGGGTATTTCTGCCCTCTACGGAATGTTTGCAGGGATCTATCACTGGTTCCCGAAGATGTTCGGCAGGATGATGAACAAGAACCTGGGTTACATCCATTTCTGGATCACCATTATAGGTGCTTACGGGGTTTTCTTCCCAATGCACTTTGTGGGTATGGCAGGATTGCCAAGAAGATATTATGATAATACCGCTTTCCCTTATTTTGATGACCTGGCCGATATCAATGTGTTGATAACGGTATTCGCCATCATCACTGCCTTGGTACAGCTGGTATTCCTTTATAACTTTATACACTCAGTTTTCGCCGGAAAGAAAGCGACTCAGAACCCATGGAACTCCAACTCCCTGGAATGGACCACTCCGGTTAAACATGTACACGGGAACTGGCCCGGGGAATTACCAACCGTATACAGGTGGGCATATGACTATAGCAAGACCAATGAGAATGGCAAGTACGTGATCGAAGGTCAGGATTTTGCACCGCAAACGGTGCCGCTTCAGGAAGATGAAGAGGAGCTGAACCACTAGTATAAGCCTCTTAAAGATTGAAAGCCTTTTCATCCGTTAATCGGAATTGAAAAGGCTTTTTTCTTTTATCTTTGTTCCAGTTAATCAAATTGCTATGAACGAACACCTTGATCCTACCGGAGATCAATTCTCCCCCGAAGAAGTCGATATGGAAAGGGCTTTGCGCCCCCTGGAATTCGATGATTTTGCAGGGCAGGACCAGGTGCTGGAGAACCTCAAGGTTTTTGTAGAAGCGGCCAACAGGAGAGGCGAAGCCCTGGACCATACCCTTTTTCACGGTCCTCCGGGACTGGGGAAGACCACCCTGGCGCATATCCTCGCCAATGAATTGAACGTTGGTATAAAAGTCACCTCCGGTCCTGTCCTGGATAAACCAGGGGATCTCGCCGGGTTGCTTACCAATCTTGAGGAGCGGGATGTGCTGTTCATAGATGAGATCCACCGGTTGAGTTCGGTGGTGGAGGAGTATTTATACTCAGCCATGGAAGACTACAAGATCGATATCATGATCGAAACCGGTCCTAACGCACGTTCTGTACAGATCAACCTGAACCCTTTTACCCTGGTGGGGGCTACCACCCGCTCAGGCTTGCTTACAGCACCTATGCGGGCACGTTTCGGGATCTCCAGCCGGTTACAGTATTACTCGACAGAACTGCTGTCTGATATCGTTCAGCGAAGTGCAGAGATCCTTCGGGTACCTATTTCCCTGGAGGCTGCCATTGAGATCGCCGGGAGGAGCAGAGGGACGCCACGTATTGCCAATGCCTTGCTGCGCAGGGTACGGGATTTTGCGCAGATAAAAGGAAATGGCAACATCGATCTCGAGATCGCCAGGTATAGCCTGAAAGCACTAAATGTGGACGCCCATGGCCTGGATGAAATGGATAATAAGATCCTTACTACCATTATCGATAAGTTCAAAGGTGGGCCTGTTGGCATCACCACTCTCGCAACTGCTGTGAGCGAAAGCGCAGAAACTATTGAAGAGGTTTATGAACCTTTTCTTATTCAGCAGGGTTTTATTCAGAGAACTCCGCGCGGCCGGGAAGTCACCGAAGCCGCTTATAAGCACCTGGGAAGAGAAAAAGGCGGCATCCAGGGGGGATTGTTTTAGAGGCCACTAAAAAGATGAAAAACAGCAAAGCCATACCCACAGTACCGGCCTGGGAATTCTACAGGAATTCCCTGCGCATCCTTGAAAATCCGCTGATCTTTCATCGTAAGAAATTTGAAAAACTGGGGGATACTTTCAGGCTAATGATCGGTCCGAACAGCTCTGTGATCTTTTCCCGAAATGCCGCTTTCGCCCAATATGCACTTCAGAAAAACCATAGAAATTTTTCCAAAACCACCATACAAACCCGGGATATGGCAAAATATCTGGGGCAGGGTTTATTAACGTCTGAAGGAGACCACTGGAAGAAGCAACGCAAGCTCATCCAGCCTGCCTTTCATAAAAAGCAATTGCTGCTCTTGCTGGATAGCATTAATGCAGCTATATCAACAGAGCTTAATAAAATTGAAACCAGAAAGCCTGTAGATATTTTTCCGGTATTCAATGACCTGGCATTTCAAACGGTTGTAAAATCCCTTTTTAGCAGTGCGGTGGGGCAGAAGGAGATCAACCGGCTGCAGTATATCACAGAAGCTGCTCAAAAAATGCTGGTCAGGGAGTTAAGGCAGCCATATCTTGGCTGGTGGTTCAGCTTATCAGGCAAAATTAAAGAACATACAGATCTTACAGATGAAGCCAGGGCTATTCTAAGAAAACTCATAGAGGAAAGACGGGCTTCGGGAGAAAGGCAGGATGACCTGCTGGATATGCTCCTGGACGCCAAATATGAGGATGGCAGCGGTATGGAGAATGAGCAGCTTATAGATGAAATTCTTATCCTTTTCACCGCGGGTCATGAAACCACCTCGAATGCCTTGACGTTCACTGCGCAGCTGCTCGCAAAACATCCCGAAGCTCAGGAAAAGATCCTGGGGGAGGTGAAAAAGGCAGAAAAGGAGACCAATTCCCTTGCTGAATTCATCCAGGCCTGCACGTATACCAAAATGGTCATTGAAGAAGCGATGAGATTATATCCTCCGGTGTACTTCATTGACCGGCTGAATAAGGAAAAGGATGTTTTTGACGGTCTGGAAATTCCGGAAGGTTCTACTTTGCTGTTTTCCATGTACGAGATCCACCGGCATACAGATTTTTGGGAAGACCCGGAAAAATTTGATCCGCAGAGATTCACAGATCCCAAGAAATATTCTTCCTGTTATTATCCTTTTGGAGCCGGCCCCCGAATGTGCATTGGAAATAATTTTGCCATGTATGAAATGATCCTGACTGTGGCTGAACTGGTCTCAAAATTTCAGATCTCTTCCAATAATACTGAAATTGAATTTCAGCCGCTCATTACCCTGAAGCCGAAAAATGCCATTCTGCAATTTAATTTGAGGTAATTAAACTTCGTTCTAAGTTCATGGTCTAAGACAGATCAAGAAAAAGTACGACCCACAGAATTTCTTCCATATCAACCAGAATATAGAACCCTGTGATTGATCCATAATTTCCTGTTCTGGAATAACATTTGTACAATAAATGCAATAGTTTTGTATAATACAGTGAATTCAAGATCAAAATATTCCAGTCTGATCAAAACCGAAGCTAAACGCCTTGGCTTCCTGTCCTGCGGAATTTCCAAAGCTGAATTTCTTGAGGAGGAAGCGCCGCGCCTGGAAGAATACCTTCAAAAACAAAGGCATGGAAAAATGCAATTTTTGGAGAACTATTTTGACAAGCGCCTGGATCCCACAAAACTCGTGGAAGGTTCAAAAAGCGTGATTTCC
>JBEPWW010000237.1:0-4532 GCA_041642215.1 Salinimicrobium sp.
TTTAACCTGTTAGGGTCGTCCACATCATAAAATTCGATGAAAAGCAGGGGAGTGGTATCGGTGCCCTCGGGGCAGATATCATCTTTTTGACAGCTTATCAAAATGAAGAACCCGGCAAGGGCGCAGTAGATTTTTAAGAAGGCTTTCATGATCGTTTTTCTAAACATACCACATTTTCAACGTGAAACGTCTGGGGGAACATGTCTACCGGTTGAACCCTGGTCACCTTGTAGTGCTCGTCCAGTAAAGCCAGATCCCTGGCCTGAGTAGCTGAATTACAGCTTACGTACACGATTCGTTGAGGCAAGATACCAATAATTTGGGCAACCACATCTTTATGCATCCCATCGCGGGGAGGATCTGTAATGATCACATCGGGATGGCCGTGTTGCTCAATAAATTCCCGGGTAAATACCTTTTTCATATCCCCCGCAAAAAATTGGGTGTTTTCTATATTATTGTTCCGGGCATTCTCCCTGGCATCTTCAATGGCTTCAGGGACAGCTTCCACACCTACCACCTTTGCGGCCCTGGCAGCGACGAATTGCGCGATGGTGCCGGTACCCGTATAGAGATCGTAAACCAGTTCATTCCCGGTAAGACCGGCGAAGTCCCTGGTGATCTTATAAAGTTCGTACGCCTGCGCCGAATTGGTTTGGTAGAAAGATTTGGCGTTGATCTTGAAACGCAATCCCTCCATTTCTTCAAAAATATGATCTTCTCCTTTGTAGCAGATCACTTCCTGATCATATATCGTGTCATTTCCCTTGGAATTGATCACATACTGCAGCGAAGTGATCTCGGGAAACTTTTCTGCAACGAAATTCAGCAGCAGTTCTCTTTTTTTCCGGTCTTCTTCAAAGAACTGGATCAGGACCATGATCTCCCCGGTAGAAGAGGTCCTTATCATTAGGGTCCTGAGGAATCCTTTTTGATTTCGGGCGTTATAAAAGGGAAGGCCGTTTTCCACGGCAAAATCCCTGATACTGTTCCTGATGTCATTACTGGGGCCGCCCTGGAGATGACATTCTTCAATATTAAGGATCTTATCCCACATTCCCGGAATGTGAAAGCCAAGGGCATTTCTATCCCCGATATCTTCCCCGCTCTGGATTTCTTCCTGGGTCAACCAGCGGCTGTCGCTAAAGGAGAATTCCATTTTATTGCGATAGAAATAGATCTCTTTGCTTCCCAGGATCGGGGTGGTCTCCGGAAGTTCTATTTTTCCAAGGCGAACCAGGTTATTCTCTATCTCTTTCTGCTTGTAAAAAAGCTGGTATTTGTAATCCATGAACTGCCATTTACAGCCTCCACAGGTGGAAAAATGTTTACACGGCGGCTCTACCCGCTTATCTGAATACTCCAGGAAATTAGTGGCAGTGCCTTCATAATACGCTTTTTTCTTCCTGGTGGTTTGGACATCAACCACATCTCCCGGGACGGCATTGCCAATAAAAATAATCTTTCCGTCAGGAGCTTTCGCGATACTTTTTCCTTTTGCTCCTGCGTCTATCACCGGCAGGGCCTTAAATTCTTTATTTCTGTTCTTTCTTGCCATGGGGCAAAAATAATCTTTTAAGAAAAGGATAAAGAATATATTATGCTTCAATTTTAGTTAATTCCCAATTCACCTAGTTAGGGGAAAGCTAGAATATCAAGTAACCGGCGAGCAGGGTCCATAAAATGATCAACACAGGTCCTGTCACCCCTACAAAAATGCCACCCAGCCTAAATTCTTTCTGATCGAGATGACCGGTACTGTAAACAATGGCATTTGGAGGTGTAGATACGGGCAGCAACAAGGCACAGGACGCACAAAGGCCTATCACCAGGGGCAATACAACAGGGTTTACGGTGCCTGAAACACTTGAAAAAGAAATGGCAACAGGAATGAGGATCGTGGTGGCCGCTGTGTTGCTCATGAAGTTTGAAAGTATGACAGAGATGATTCCGAAGATCACCAGCAACAAATAATAATTGATATCTACTTCACTTATTTTCTCTACAAAATAAGTGACCAGCCCTTGCTCCTGAATGGCCAGACCCAGCGACAAGCCTCCCGCTACCAGCATTAAGGTGTCCCAGGGAAGACTTCTCACTTCATCGGCATCAATGATTCCCAGCATGGTCAAACCAACGATAGGGACAGCCGAAACAGCGGCTACAGGGATACCGGTCCACTGGGAAGTAAGCCACAAAAGAATGGTTAAACTCATAATGGCAATCACAATGTGTTTTTGGACCGCTTCTTCTTTAGGAACATTCCCTGTTGTGGTTGGTATTTTTAAGGTGTCGAGAGAGAGTGCCTGGTTTTCAATACTATACTTCCTGATCAGTACCTTCCAGAAAAGGTAATTTAACAACAGGGCTACGGGCACCCCTATTGCCATCCATTGCAGGAAACTTATTTCTATTCCAATACTCTCCAGTGCCCCCACGGCTATGGCGTTGGGTGCCGAGCCTATGATAGTGCCCATCCCGCCAATGGCAGCTGCTGCCGGGATCCCCAGGTAAAAGGCTTTAGCCATTTTACCGGTATGTTCCCCTGCAAGTAAAGGGCTTATGGTGGCGATCATCATCGCTGTGGTGGCTGTGTTGCTCATCACCATGGAAAGCAAAGCCGTGACCATCATTAAGCCCAGGATCACATTCCTGGCCAGGGTTCCAAATTTTGGTGCGGCAAACAATAGAAGCTGGATGTCCATGCGGGTCTTCTTCATTCCTGCAGCCAGGAAAAAGCCCCCCAGGAACAGCCAGATCACCCCGTCTGACCAGGTTTGGACATATTGCCGGACATCCATAGTGGCTTCCCTGCCCATAGTAAAGACCAGAAAGCCTATAATTAGGATCCCTACGGCAAAAGGAGGGATAGCTTCTGTGATCCAAAGACTTATCGCAAAGAACAGCAGAAACAGGACCAGCATTTGAGACCTTGTAAAATCAGGACCTGCCAGAAGGAAGCTTAATAGAATACTAATGCTGAGACAAAAAAGGAACATTCCTGTTTTGGTCTCACGCGCATAGCGAAAGGGAGAACCTGCTATTTTCTTTAATGAATAGTTCCTGGAGTCTGACATCTTCTAAAATATTACATAAAAATAAAGTATTTCCCTATAAAAGGTGTCCAGAAACTTGTAGTTATCTTTAAGGTATTTACGAGAATAATAGGTAATTTTGTGCCACTTCGGGATGATTTCTCTCCAAATGGGTCTGTTTTAGGGCTATAAAGAAGGAATTGATTAGAGTAAATTTAAAATTATTGGAAATGCAATTAGAAAAAATCACCTCGTCACAGCAGGCAATCGAAATGGAAGACCATTATGGTGCCCATAATTACCACCCGTTACCTGTAGTACTGAGCAAAGGGGAAGGTGTTCATGTCTGGGATGTGGAAGGAAAGAAATATTATGATTTTCTTTCTGCTTATTCCGCAGTGAACCAGGGGCACTGTCATCCTAAAATCGTGGGAGCTATGTATGAGCAGGCTTCTAAACTGGGCCTTACATCCCGCGCCTTTCATAATGATGTGCTGGGACCTTACGAGAAATATGCGACAGAATATTTTAACTTCGATAAATTGCTGCCAATGAACACGGGGGCAGAAGCGGTGGAAACAGCTATTAAGATCGCGAGGAAGTGGGCTTATGAGAAAAAGAACGTAAAAGAGACCGAGGCGCAGATCGTGGTTTGTGAGAACAATTTCCACGGAAGGACGACTACCATCATCTCTTTTTCAAATGACGAAGGAGCTCGTAAGAACTTTGGCCCTTATACCCCGGGTTTTCTGAAGATACCCTATAATGATACAGAGGCCCTGGAAGAAGTACTCAAGAGCAATCCAAACATTGCCGGTTTCCTGGTAGAACCTATTCAGGGTGAGGCCGGGGTATATGTACCATCAGAAGGCTACCTTTCAAGAGCCAAGGCTATTTGTGAAGAACATAACGTGCTTTTTATTGCAGATGAAGTACAGACCGGGATAGCAAGGACAGGAAAGCTTTTGGCAGTGGACCATGAAGAGGTGAAACCCGATATTCTTATCCTGGGGAAAGCTATTTCGGGAGGGGTATATCCCGTATCTGCCGTGCTTGCCAATAATGAAGTGATGGATGTGATCAAGCCGGGGCAGCATGGTTCTACTTTTGGTGGAAATCCCGTTGCCTGTGCCGTTGCCATGGCAGCCCTGGAGGTAGTAAAAAATGAGAGCCTGGCTGAAAATGCAGAGAAGCTGGGGAATCTTTTCCGAAGGAAAATGAATGACTATATCAGGAATTCGGGCATTGTGAACCTGGTACGGGGAAAAGGACTCCTTAACGCTATCGTGATCAACGATTCTGAAGAAAGTTCTACCGCCTGGGATATTTGTATGAAACTCAAAGAAAATGGACTACTGGCGAAACCCACGCATGGAAATATCATTCGTTTTGCACCTCCTTTAGTGATGAACGAAGCGCAGTTAAATGAATGTGTGGATATCATCGTAAAAACCCTTGAGGAGTTTGAAAAATAAGATTCTTTGTGATTAATGTTAG
>JBEPWW010000238.1:0-4529 GCA_041642215.1 Salinimicrobium sp.
GATCGACCGGGTGTTTGACCTGGACCTTAGCTTTGAAACCAGCCGGGAAGCTGTAGAAGAGCGAAAGCAATTCCTGAAAAGGAAAGGAATTGGTATCTGCGACACCGTGGAAAGCTGCAGAAGAAAAAAGATAGATGCTTCAGATATCGGCATGACAGAAGTAGAATTGCGGGACCTGGTTTCAATACTTCGCCGGAATGAGCAGATAGACACGCTGCTGTTCACGGGCGGGAACAGTAAGAACGGCCCTGAATACTTTTTCAGGAGACTGCTACGGGAATATGACCTGAGTTTAAAAGTGATCTCTGAAGACAGGCCGCGGGTGCACCAGTTCGTACTGGACGGCAGGCCCATTAATACCGTATCGCTTATCGCTCCTTCGGGTTCTGCCAACCGGGCGATAGGAAGTATGCAGTTGTATAAGGACCTAAAAAAACAAGACCCTGAATTCAATACCATTGATTTCAGAGTCTTGCAGTACCGACAATTTCTTGAGAATTGACGGCTTTAAACTTCCTGGGGATTTTTGATCTTTTGAGGCCTGACCTTAAACTTTTTGCGTCTGGGCCGAAGTTTTCCATAACTGTTCAAAGAGATCTTTCCCCGTTTGGTCTTTTTGTCTCCTTTACCCATTACTTTTTCCTTTTTTGATCTTTGATGTTCTTTTCATCAATGTCAAAGTCATTGGTCTCGATATCGCGGTTTCCAATTTCCCCGGCTAAAGGGTTATTGTCTCCGGCTTTCTCATGCTTTCGTTTTCTGTGTTTATCTTTAATCTGTCCCATAACATTTTCATTTTAGATTCTTCTAAATATAACAAATACGTCACGGAAATTCTATTAAGGCTCTGTTAATTAGTAGGGTAGATTACCGGATGGATTTAACATATTCCCGTATGCCTCCAATCCCGCCGGCAGAGAGTTGTTTGATGAACCCGCTACCTATAATGGCTCCATTGGAGAAGGTTGTAGCTTCCCTGAACGTTTCGGCATCGCTGATCCCGAAACCTACGATCAAAGGATTTCTCAGGTTCATTTTTGATACCCTCTCAAAATAGCTTTTCTGGGCTTCCCCGAACCCACCGGTAGAACCGGTGACACTCGCGCTGCTTACCATATAGATAAACCCGTTGGAAACAGAATCGATGTGCCTGATGCGTTCAAGAGAGGTTTGCGGAGTAATAAGAAAGACGGGAAGCAGGTCGTTCTCCTCAAAGCAGGTCCTGTAATGTTCGAGGTATTCCTCTACCGGGAGATCTGGCACTATGAGACCATCTATTCCTACCTCTTTACATTTCTTGCAGAAAGCTTCCACGCCATATTGCAGTAGAGGGTTGAAATATCCCATGATAAGCAAGGGGATGTTTACGTTTTCCCGGATATTTTCCAGCTGATTAAAAAGTTTATCGGTGGTCATCCCATTTCGCAGGGCTACACCCGAGCTTTCCTGGATGGTAGGTCCGTCTGCCAGTGGGTCGCTGAAAGGCAGACCGATCTCGATCATGTCGACCCCGGCACGCTCCAGTTCCTCAATGATAGTTATGGTATCTTCGGGTTGCGGGAATCCCGCCGTAAAATAGATCGAAAGCAGTTTTTTATCTTCCTGTAATTTTTTGTTGATCCTGTTCATATTGATATGAATGCCTGATGAATTATCAGGTAAAATTTAGAGGTTAAAATAATCGATATAGGTGTTGAGATCTTTGTCCCCCCGTCCCGAGAGGTTTACCACTACTATATCATCTTTTTTGAATTTTCGGGTTTCGAAGATGGCCAGGGCATGGGCTGTCTCAATAGCGGGAATGATCCCTTCGTGTTTGCAAAGGACAAGGCCGGCTGCCATGGCTTCCTTATCTGTAACCGAAATGAATTCCCCGCGTCCTGTATCAAAAAGGTTCGCGTGCATAGGCCCCACCCCCGGGTAATCCAGGCCGGCAGAGATGGAATAGGGCTCGGTGATCTGGCCGTCATCGGTTTGCATCAGCAGGGTTTTGCTTCCATGGATGATGCCTTCCCTTCCCAGGGCAGAGGTGGCAGCGCTTTTGCCGGTAGCAATGCCTTCCCCGGCAGCTTCCACGGCGATGATCCCCACATTTTCCCTGTTAAGATAGTGGTAGAAAATTCCGGCTGCATTGCTGCCGCCCCCTACACAGGCCACCACATAATCGGGATCTTCCCGGCCTTCTTTTTCCTGCAGCTGGATCTTCACCTCCTCAGAGATCACACTCTGGAAACGGGCTACCATATCGGGATACGGATGCGGGCCCACGACAGAACCAATTATATAATGGGTATCCACCGGATTATTGATCCAGTCCCTGATGGCTTCGTTGGTCGCGTCCTTTAAGGTTCGGCTGCCTGACCTGGCAGGTACCACGGTGGCACCAAGCATTTTCATCCTGGCCACATTGGGAGCCTGCCGTTCAATATCGACCTCTCCCATGTAGACCACACATTCTATTCCCATAAGGGCGCAGACGGTGGCAGTGGCCACGCCATGCTGCCCCGCCCCGGTCTCGGCGATAATGCGGTCTTTACCCAGCCGTTTTGCCATGAGTATCTGCCCAATGGTATTATTTACTTTATGGGCGCCGGTATGGCAAAGGTCTTCCCGCTTCAGGTAGATCTTCGTGCCATATTTTTTGCTGAAACGCTCTGCAAAATACAGCGGAGTGGGACGTCCCACATATTCCTTCAGTAAATCCCTAAATTCCTTTTGAAAAGATTCTTCCTGCATTACTTCAAGGTATTTAAGCCGCAGTTCTTCTACGTTCGGGTATAGCATTTCGGGGATGTATGCCCCGCCAAACCGGCCGTAGTACCCTTTTTCGTTAACCTGATAATCCATTTTTTCTATATTTTTATAGGGGGCCGGGTCCTGTGCCCATAGCCTTCCTGTTCTATATTTCCAGTTCCTTTTTAAATTGTCTTATTGCTCCTGCTTTTTTGAAGCCGGGCGAGGCTTCAAACCTGCTGTTCACGTCCAGTGCGTAAAGAAGTTGTTCCTTATTTTCCTTTTTCAGCCAGGCCAGGAACTGCTTTATTGAGGCTGCTTCTTCCGGGCCTATCCCGCCGCTGAGAAAAAAAGGCGTCTGTGACGGGTAACCTTTCAATATTTCCCAGTTGAAGACGATCCCGTTGCCGCCTTTGGACCTTCCGCGGGTATCAAAAAGGAAATAATCTGCTTTGCCTTCATAAGGTAACAGGTCTTTAAAATCGAAATGCTCACCCACAGAAAACACCTTTATCACCTCCATCCCTGTGGCCCTGAGGGTTTCACAAGTTTCCGGAGATTCGCTGCCGTGCAGTTGAACGGCCGTGAACCCGTATTGCTCCACCATTTCCTGAATGAATTCCAGGGAGGCATCCACAAAAACCCCCGTTTTTTTCACCTCTTCGGAAATTTCGGGAATCTCCCCACTAAAATTCCGGGGAGAGTTCTTATAGAATATAAACCCGAGGTAATCCGGCTGAAGTGCTGCCACTTCGAGGATGTTATCGGGGTTTTTCATGCCGCAGACCTTTAGTTTCATGATGCCGGGTTATTTTTGAAGGTTACTGATAAAATCAAAGGCACTTTTCCCGGGATCTTCAGTTTTCATAAAATTTCCTCCCACCAGGAAACCTTTATAGCCGTACTTTTTGAGTTCAAGAATAGCTTCGGTACTGCTGATGCCGCTTTCTGAAACTTTTACGAATTCATCGGGAATTCTGGCGGCGAGTTCTTTACTGGTATTAAGATCCACTTCGAAAGTTTTGAGGTTGCGGTTGTTGACTCCTACCATATCAATCCCCGGCATGAGTGACCGCTGCAGTTCTTCCTCGTTATGAACTTCCAGTAAAACCTCCATTCCCAGCTCCCGGGCAAGTGCCGCGAATTTTTTAATTTCAGATGGGGTAAGCAGGGCCGCGATGAGCAGGATCACGTCTGCTCCCGAAGCTTTGGCTTCGTAGATCTGGTAGGTGTCAATAATAAAATCTTTCCGAAGCAGGGGTATCTTCACTAGTTCCCGGGCGATAAAAAGATCATCAAGGCTGCCTCCAAAATAGATCTCATCTGTAAGCACAGAGATCCCGGCGGCTCCCGCTTTTTCATAGGCAGGAATGATCTCTTCGACTTCTGCACCGGGGTTGAGGTCGGGGTGAGAAGGAGAGCGCCTTTTAAATTCAGTGATCATTCCTGAACCATCTGCTCTAAGGTTACTGGCAAGGGAAACGCATTTCCTCCCAAAAAGAGGCATTAACCTAAGGGTCTCCACCGGGATCATTTCCTTTTTTTCTTCTACTTCTATACGCTTGTCGGCGGCTATTCTATCTAAAATATTCATATTGTTGTCTGGTAAAAAATCCTGATTAGGGTTTATCTTTTTATTTGCTGCTCAATTCCTGTAAAGTGGTAAAGGCTTTTAAAGCCTTGCCGGAAAGCAATGCCTCCCTGGCCAGTTCAAAGCCTTCCCGGTAGCCCATATTTTTTGAGACGGCGATCGCGGTCCCGGCATTGGCGCAAACCACATTATTCTGGGCCTGCGT
>JBEPWW010000239.1:0-4524 GCA_041642215.1 Salinimicrobium sp.
AAAGAAGGCACTCATCAGCCTGGTATCAGACCTTAAGATGCTGGAGCAGCATGTGGAAGAAGTACCGGAGGCCGCTTATGATATCCTGAAGTATGCTGATAAGCCCACCACGATCATTTACGATAACCCTATACGGGTAGCCGAGAACCTCATAGCAGAAGATGACACCCTGGCCATACGGGTGACCTCAGATACATTCTGCCAGCAACTCATCAGGAAAATGCGGCGTCCCCTGGTTTCTACTTCGGCAAATATCAGCGGGGAAGAAACTCCGGGCTCCTTCGACCAGATCAGTCCCGAGATCATAAGCGGCGTGGATTACGTGGTGAAGCTGCATCAAAACAAAAAGACCAGCAAACCCTCCTCCATCATCAAATTAAGCAATGACGGAAAGGTGAAAGTCATTCGCAAATAGGGACTGCCCCAGAGGTGCCGGCAGCCTGGCCTGAAGAAACCTTCCTGGAGCCCCTGAAAGGAAATGAAAATACTTCCTTCACAAGCCTTCAAATAAGCCCGGAAAGTTTTTAAAGATGTCGGCTATGTAGTAAATTTGCAACAGCAAAAAAATACGAGATCCATCGGATTGTACGAAGATAGAACGATGGAAAAAATAAATGTGAACGCCATAGCTGCTGCAGGGATATGCTGCGGGAATTTGCCGGGGAAACCAAACCCTGGATCTCCATCCTGAGAACAGAATAGTATATCTATGCACTGCCGGCTGAGAAAACAAGACCCTGTGAAGAATTATAAAGGAGCCCTGGACCATAAGATTTTTGAAGTAATATCCCTTGCCTCGAAAGAACTGGAGCTTGAAAGTTATGTCATTGGAGGATTTGTAAGGGATCACATTTTACAGCGCGGCGAACATAAGGATATTGATGTGGTAGCCGTGGGCAGCGGGATCTCCCTTGCCAGGAAGGTATCAGAACTACTTCCCCACAAGCCAACGGTACAGATCTTCAAAACATACGGTACGGCCATGCTGCGGGCGTATGACAAGGAGATCGAGTTTGTGGGAGCCAGAAAAGAAAGCTACAATGAAGACAGCCGGAATCCGGTGGTGGAGACCGGCACCCTGGCAGACGACCAGAACCGCCGGGATTTCACGATAAACGCTCTGGCCCTGAGCCTCAACCGGGAAAACTTCGGGGATCTCCTGGACCCTTTCGACGGGTTGGAGGATCTGAGTTCGGGACTGATAAGGACCCCTCTTGACCCCGACATAACTTATTCTGATGATCCTTTGCGGATGCTGCGGGCCATACGTTTTGCTTCCCAGCTGGGGTTCAGGATCGAGAAAGGATCCCTGCAGGCCATCACCCGCAACAGAAACCGGATCAAGATCATCTCAAAAGAGCGTATTGTAGACGAACTGAACAAGATCCTGCTTTCAGAAAAGCCGTCTGTAGGCTTTAGTCTGCTTCACAAGACCGGGCTGCTAAAGCTTATTTTACCTGAACTAACCGCCCTGGAAGGCATTGATGAGGTGGAAGGGCAGCGTCATAAAGACAACTTCTGGCACACCCTGGAAGTGGTCGATAATATTTCAGAAAAGACAGATGACCTCTGGCTGCGTTGGGCCGCTTTGCTCCATGATATTGGAAAAGCACCCACTAAAAAATTCGACAAAAAAATTGGGTGGACCTTTCACGGGCACGAATTCGTAGGAGCCAAAATGGTGTTCAAGCTTTTCAAACGCCTGCGGATGCCCCTGAACGATAAAATGAAGTTCGTCCAGAAGATGGTACTGATGAGCTCCCGACCCATTGTCCTGGCCCAGGATGTCACCGACTCTGCTGTGCGGCGACTTATTTTTGATGCCGGCGATAACATCGAGGACCTGATGACCCTTTGCGAAGCCGATATCACCACCAAGAATCCACGGCGTTACCGCAAGTACCACAACAATTTCCAGCTCGTGCGTCAAAAGATAAAAGAAGTGGAAGAGCGGGATCATGTACGTAATTTCCAGCCGCCTGTTACGGGAGAAGAGATCATGGAAACCTTCAATATCGGGCCGTCCAGGGAGATCGGGATCATTAAAGAGGCCATAAAGGAAGCCATCCTAGAAGGCGAGATCCCCAATGAACATGAAGCCGCCAGGGAATTCATGCTAAAGAAGGGAGAAGCGATCGGCCTAAAACCCGGTGTGAATAATCAGGCCCCAAAATAATATTCCTTTTATGAACCTCCTTTACCCCCACCCCCATGAAAGACAATAAAAAAATAGTTTACTGGCTGTTCACCGGCTGTTTCCTCATCTTTGTAATGGTTATCGTTGGCGGCATCACCCGCCTTACCCATTCAGGACTATCGATCTCTGACTATAAACTCATCAGCGGCACCATCCCTCCCCTCAATGAGGAGGAGTGGATCGAAGCTTTTGAACTCTACAAGCAGTACCCCGAGTACCAGAAGCTCCACTCCCATTTTGAGCTGGAGGACTTCAAGCAAATTTATTTCTGGGAATGGATCCACCGGGTGATAGGCCGGTTCATAGGCCTGGTATTCATCATTCCGTTCCTTTACTTTCTTTTCACCAAACAAATGTCACGGCCGACGATCAAAAAATCCCTGGTCCTGCTCTTTCTTGGCGGCTTTCAGGGGTTCCTGGGCTGGTATATGGTCAAGAGCGGGCTGGTCGATATTCCTGCGGTAAGCCACTACAGGCTGGCCATGCACCTGGTCACCGCTTTCATCACCTTCGCCTATGCGTTCTGGGTAGCGCTGGACCTCATTTATCCCCAAAAAAAAGCTATCGATAAAAGCTTCAGGAACCTGATCTGGGCAGGAATGCTGCTTTTGATCATACAGATCACCTGGGGAGCCTTCGTGGCAGGGCTTGATGCTGGTTGGATCCATAATACCTGGCCATTGATGAACGAAGGAAAGATCATGCACGAGACGGTGTATATTGAACATTCAGAGCTTTGGCGCAATTTCGTGGAAGGAAAAAGCGGGGTTCAGTTCGTTCACCGCTACCTGGCCTATATTGTGGCGGGATTCATCTTTTACCTGTGGTTCAAGTCCCGCAACCGGAGCCTAACCCTTCCGCAGCGAAGAGGAATTGACAGCCTCCTGATCCTGGTAGTGGTGCAGTTCATCCTGGGAGTGCTCACCCTTATCTATGCCGTTCCGGTATGGCTGGGAGTGGCCCATCAGGTAGGGGCTTTTTTCCTGCTGGCGGCAATGACATATACCCTGCATAGATTTAGCAGATAGGGGAATTATCTGTATCTTTGCATTCCAATATTTTTTAAAAATGCTATACAGATTTAGAGTAATACTTGATGCGGAAGAGGATGTGTTCAGGGACATTGAAATAATGGCCAATAACACTTTGGAGGATCTGCATAACACTATTTTACAATCCTTTGGGTTCGATGGTACCGAAATGGCTTCCTTTTACATTAGTGATGATGACTGGAACCAGGGGGAGGAGATCTCCCAATTCGATATGACCGAAGGCGGAAGCTCCATAAGGCTCATGAATGAAACCACCCTGGACAGCGTGGTGTCAGAATCCCAGACCAAGCTTATTTATGTCTATGACTTTTTGAGCATGTGGACCTTCCTGGTGGAGCTTGGCGAGATCGCAGAACCCGAACCCGGAATGGACTACCCAAACCTCATGTTCGTTCACGGGCAGTTGCCCGCCGCTGCGCCGGAAAAGGATTTCATTGCCGAGGATGAGGGTATTGGAGCCGATTATGATGAAGATTTTGATATCGACGACTATGATGACCTGTCCTTTGATGAGAACTGGAATTAATCAGTCATCCCTTTTTTAGCATCATTTTATCTTTACTTTTTTAATATCTTGCCGCCCGGCCATGGGAATGCTCTGGCCGGTAACGAGCAAAAACAAACCACTGTATGATCAATCTTTATAACGCCCAGATCGAATCCCTGTCGATCCACAGAGTTGGTAATAAGAACAGGAACGAGAACATTTTCCTATCAGCCCGGCCCTTTGAGCTCAACGACGAGATCACACCCCTGGTAAAGGAATTCTTTTTAAAACCTTTCAGGGAAAAAGAAGAGAATTACTTCCAGTTCAGCAATGAGGTCGATGTGGAATTCAACCCGCTTTACGAGATCTCCAATCATGTCTTTGACAACCCACAGGATATCCACGAGCAATCAAAAAAGATCACTACCCTGTTATTTGAACAATCTGTGCACCCGCACATCAAAAGCGGAGAGGTATATGTGGTCTATTTTGAAAACGTACTACTGGATAATGAGAAGGTATCAGCCATTGGAATTTTCAAGTCTGAGCTAAAGCATGATTTCCTGCAGTTCAGGGAAAAGGAAACCATTCTTGAGATGATCGTGCAGCAGGGGATCAACCTTAACAAACTGGACAAGGGAGCCCTTATCTTCAACAAAGGAAGGGAAGAAGGTTACAAGATCCTTTCAGTAGATTCCAACCGCTATGACACCAAATACTGGCTGGAAAATTTCCTGGGAGTGGATGTTCTGGCCGATGAGAATTTCCACACCAAGAAATACCTCAAG
>JBEPWW010000240.1:0-4487 GCA_041642215.1 Salinimicrobium sp.
GGATGGCTTACTGCTCATAAGCGGGGCCTTTGGCATGTTTGACAAAGAAATCGCGATAAAAGCAGGTGGTTACAATCCGGCCACTGTAGGGGAGGATATGGAGCTGGTAGTAAGAATGCGACGATATATGATCGAGAACAAATTTAAGTATAGCGTATTCTATATACCTGACCCCATCTGCTGGACAGAAGCTCCTGAAACCTTTTCTGTCTTTAAAAAACAGAGAAGCCGATGGACCCGCGGTACCATGGAAACCCTCTGGGAACATAAAAAAATGTTCCTGAACCCCCGATATAAAGTCCTGGGCCTTATCAGCATTCCTTACTGGACTTTCTTTGAATACCTGGCCCCGTTGGTGGAAACCGTAGGAATCCTGATCTCCGTTTATCTGATCGTCTATGGCCTCATAAGCTGGAAGATCTTTTTGCTTATGCTTGTTATGGTCTACTTCTTTGCAGTCATGATCTCCTGTATGGCTCTTTTAACCGAAGAATACACATACAGTCAGTATCCCAAAATAAAAGATTTCAAACGCCTCCTTATTGCGGCTTTTGTGGAGCCATTCTATTTTCACCCGGTTACCGTATACGCAGCGATTCTGGGCAACTGGGAAAAACTGACTGGCAAAAATTCCTGGGGGGAGATGAAAAGGAGTGGTTTTACCACTAAATCGACCAAAGCCACTACGATAGTGACTGATTCATAAGGCCACCTTGTCAATCCTCCCGGGAAACCTTCTTCCTTGCCCGGTCCACGACTTCTACTGCCCGGTCAATAGTCTCCAGCTTTGTGCGAAAAGAAAGAACGGCCATCCTGATGACAAATTTGCCGTTAATTGTAGTAGAACTAAGGAAAACACCGCCGTCCTTATGAACTTCTTTTAATACTTTTTTATTGAAATCATTTTCATCCCCGTCAAATACCGGCCACCAAAAGTAACTCACACTGAGATCCGGTTCGGGACCCAGGTGAAAACCCAGTTGATCTAAGCGCTTTCTGAAATAATATGTCAGCAACAATTTTTCTTCCAAACAGGCAACAAAAGGCTGTAGCCCATGTAATTTCAAAGGCAACCACAGGCGCAGGGCTCTGAAATGCTTGGTGAGCTCTGGCGAAACATCTGCCGGGTCGATCCTGGAATTATCCTCCAGGGCGTCCTGCATATAGTTTGCACTGTAATGATGGGAATGGAAAACCGCCTCCTTATCTTTCACCAGGACTGCCCCAAGTCCGAAGGGCAGAAATAAGCCTTTATGAGGATCCACGACTAGGGAATCTGCCATTTCAATACCTTTAAAAAGCTCTCTGCGTTCTTTAGAAAGTATAAAGAAACCACCATAAGCCGCATCTACGTGAAGCCATAGCTGGTGTTTATTCACAATCTCTCCTATATCCTTTAACGGGTCTATAGCGCCGGTATCGGTCGTACCTGCTGAAGCGATTACCAGGAATGGCTGCAGCCCGGATTTTTTATCCTTGGTTATTTTTGCCTCGAGGTCACCTGCCACGACTCTTGAACGGGCATCCAGCTCTAATTCCCGCAGGATCACGTCCTCAAGACCTATAATACGTAAAGCCTTATGGTTACTGTGATGGAGTTGCGGACTCAAATACACGACGCTTTTCTCTATCGTTGATCCCTTGATTCGGTGTCTGTCACGGGCTGCCGTCAACCCGATCATATTGCCTATGGAACCTCCTGATGTAAGATTGCCCACAGCCGAAGCGGGAAAACCAAACAGGGATTTCATCCACTTCAGGAGCTCATGCTCCATGGCTACTGCCCCCGGAGAAGCGAAAGAAATGCCGGCATATTCATTGGTAAGATCTGCCAGATAATCTGCCAGGGCCGAGGTAAATATACCTCCGCCCGGGATGTATCCCAGATGTCCTCCCGAAGCTGTTTTAATCCCCCTGCAGGCAACTTCTTTTGTATAAACATCCAGTAGTTCCTTAAAAGTTCGAACCTCACCGCTTACGGAAAGCACTTCGCTATTTGCCTTTTCAGAGGAAAAGGAGCTGGAGTGGGAAAGACTTTCTATAAAGTCAGTGGTATACTCCTCCAGTTCTTTAAGAAACTCCTTGCGTTGATCACTTGATGGCTCCAGATTTCCCGAAATTTTCGCGAGAGCCATGATTTGTTGCTTAAGATCATCCATTCATGCAGTTTTTGTGATCCAAAAATAAAGAAAATTAAGCTCGACAAGGCGCCGCGGAAGAGGGAAATCCAGGTTAATTACTATCGGGATTCCTATACAAAACTGGGGGAAAACCCTACTTGTAAGTCTGCAGGATCTGTTTTAAATTAGAAGAACAAACACCAAACCTGTTATTTTACTGAATTTTACAGACATGATACATGATTATTCTAAATATTGGAAAACAGTTCTGCTCTTTGGCAGTGTTATTCTGGCTGTTTATATCGTAATGAAATTCACGGCCTAGGCAATCTATAGATTACCAGTGCAGAGATTTGAATTTCTTCTTCAGCAGTAGATAGAACAACGGGCCAAATATCGGCAGGATAAGGATAAAAATAAAACAGATGATTTTTTCATGATCGGAGAATTCGGAGGAATCCCGATCTTTCATAAGATCAAAAAATGCCCATAAGAACAATACTGTTGAAAGACTTATCAATATAACAGTATATTCCCCCATAATTTGGCGATTTTTTCTATTACATAGATTTTAGATGGGGCACTAAAATCTTAAATAAAATCTAATTTAGCGAAATAAATATTAAAATTAAATCATTTAAGACATAAATGTGATATTATATCTGTATTAAATGTTAAAAAATGAAAAATAAACTACAGTATAATTTGTAGGGTTTCTACTCTTTACAAGGAAGTTTTACTCCACATTGAGGAAGTACCGTATAACATCTGTGGTGGTTATGATCCCCACGAGGTTATCATCATCCACTACCGGGAGAGCATGAAATTCTCTGCTAACAAAAATTTCCGCCACCTCTTGCAGGGAGGTATTTGATTGTACACTAACTATTTTTTTGGTCATCACCTGCTCAATAGAAAACATATCATAAACGGTGGTTTCAACCTCTTCTCCATCCTCGTCCACGGCATCTGCAAACGATATGCGCAGAAGATCGCTCAAACTGAGCATCCCCACTATGTGCTCCCCTTCCACTACCGGGAGGTGCCGTATTTTATTCTTTTTAAACAGGTTTTCTGCAGTTGAAAGTTCATCTGAAAGCTTTAGCTTAACCAGGTTCCTGGTCATTACAGCCGAAACAGGTATATCATTTTTCATATCTCTATTATGGTTTGTTCTGGTCCTGTTAAAATACAATATAATGCGCTAATTACAGCGAGTTCTTGCCATCTATAAGAATAAAACTGCAAAGCGAAACTACTTTAAGGGCTGGCCCACTCTATTGTTTCCCTTAAAACTGCTATCTTGGGACCTTCTATTATTAATCAAAATTATATATGAAAAAAGTATTGTTATTGACTTTAGCCGTTAGCCTTGTTGCCTGTAAGGCTCAGCAGCCAAAGAGTATTGAATCGGCAGATGTAATGGACTATGCCACCACCATTACAGCAGAGGAATTAAAAGAACACCTCTACATTTTCGCCAGTGATAAATTTGAAGGACGTGAAACGGGAGAGCCGGGACAGAAATTGGCTGCAGAATATCTTAAGACCGAATATCAGAAAATGAATATCCCAAGCCCCCTTGGAGAAGATGACTATTTCCAGGAGGTGCCGGGAAGTGTTTTTAGAAGAGGAAATGTAAATGACACAGAAAACGTTCTTGCCTATATAAAGGGAAGCACCATGCCAGAAGAGGTCCTGGTAATTTCTTCCCACTATGACCACGTGGGTATAGACGAGCAGGGAAGGATCTACAACGGTGCAGATGATGACGGATCTGGAACGGTGGCCATTCTTGAAATCGCTGAGGCCTTCGCCCAGGCCCGCGAAGATGGGTATACTCCCAAACGTTCCATCCTGTTCCTGAATGTTACGGGAGAAGAGAAAGGACTCGTTGGCTCGAAGTATTATACAGACAATCCCATATTCCCACTGGAGCAAACAGTCGCCAATCTTAATGTAGATATGATTGGGCGCATTGGAGAAGGAATGGAATCTGCCGGGGATTACGTTTATCTCATTGGAAGTGATAAATTAAGTACCGAATTGCATGAACTCAGCGAAGCGGTCAACAATAAATACATGAACCTGGAGCTGGATTATACCTTCAACGACGAGAATGATCCCAACCGTTTCTACTATAGAAGCGATCATTATAATTTCGCCAAGAACGACATACCTATCATCTTTTACTTTAATGGGGTACATGAGGATTATCACAAGCATACCGATACTCCAGATAAGATAGAATATGACCTTTTAGAGAAAAGGGCCAAATTGATCTTCCTTACTGCCTGGGAGATCGCCAACCGGGACGAGCGTCCATTTGTTGACAAGCCAACCCAAACGGGAGAAGAAAAATAAACG
>JBEPWW010000241.1:0-4455 GCA_041642215.1 Salinimicrobium sp.
GTGTGCTCTTCCGATCTCGACTGTTTAAGACATCGAATAAATAAATAATAAAAAAGCCCCGGGAACGGGGCTTTTTTTGTTGGGTATATCCTGTTCTAGAAGTCCAGTGACAAACTAAGGATGAACTGATTTGGTCGGGAATCTACCCGTTGCAGACCATTGGGATTGTTCAGGTCAAGGACCTGGGCCTGGTTCTCTGTTAGACCACGTTCATACCGCAGATCCACACCAATTCCTCCCAATTGAATTCCTGCTCCAAATTGAGCGCCAATGGTGAATTCGTTTTCCACATCTCCTATGGTTACTCCCTGGAATTCATTATCGAGGATGTATTGAAAACTGGGCCCCGCGAAAATATGTAGCGGTCCAATAAGTCTTGTTCCCAGCAATACCGGAAGATCCAGTTTGGAAATATCATAATCGGCATCCTGGTTATTGTATTCATAGGAACTTTTGGTTTTGGTGTAAAGCAATTCGGGCTTTATATAGAAACTGTTGAATTCTGCCCGGTAAAAGACACCCAGGTGATAGCCTACTTTATTTTCTCCTTTTCTTTCCAGTACATCTTCTCCCGTTGTGGTGATATCTTCATATTCGATTTCTCCATTGTCGCCGTAGTTAAGCCCCGCTTTTACACCAAAACTGCTCTGGGCAAATAGGGTGGATGAAATGCTGAATAATAAAATAAAAAGTCCTTTTTTCATAATCATTGGTTTTTTGATGAGATTGTTAAACGGAAAGCTTTTCTAATTATTTCTTAATAAACAGCGAAAGCCCTCCTAAAAACTGGTTTTGGAAGGGCTTTCTAAAGGTAGTAAATAAAGCTATCTATTTCCTTTTAATCACTTTTTCTGCTGCTCTTACTATAGCATCAGCATTAAGGCCATATTTTTCCATGAGCTGTTCGGGAGTTCCGCTTTCCCCAAAAGTGTCCTGGGTGGCTACAAATTCCTGTGGTGCAGGGGCATTTTGAGCCAGTGTTCTGGCAACGCTTTCTCCCAGGCCTCCAAGGAAGTTGTGTTCTTCGGCAGTCACTACACATCCGGTCTTTTTAAGCGAAGCCAGGATAGCTTCCTCGTCTAAAGGTTTGATGGTATGAATGTCGATCACTTCTGCCGTGATCCCTTTTTCTTCCAATCGTTCTGCAGCCTGTAAGGCTTCCCAGACCAGGTGGCCGGTAGCGATAATGGTCACATCATTTCCTTCAGTAAGCAGGTTTGCTTTTCCTATCTGGAAGGTTTGATCTTCAGGGGTGAAATTAGCAACCTTAGGTCTGCCAAATCGCAGGTAAACCGGTCCGTCATGTTCGGCAATCGCGATTGTTGCCGCTTTGGTCTGATTATAGTCACAGGTGTTGATCACCGTCATGCCGGGCAACATCTTCATGAGACCGATATCTTCCAGGATCTGGTGAGTGGCTCCATCTTCCCCGAGGGTTAGACCTGCGTGAGAAGCACATATCTTTACGTTTTTGCCAGAGTATGCTATGGACTGGCGTATTTGATCATAAACCCTTCCTGTAGAAAAATTGGCAAAGGTACCGGTGAACGGGATCTTTCCTCCTATTGTCATCCCTGCTGCCATTCCCATCATGTTAGCCTCTGCGATCCCTACCTGGAAAAAGCGCTCAGGATGGTTCTTTTTAAAATCCCCCATTTTTAGTGATCCTGTGAGATCGGCACATAGTGCCACTACATTTTCATTGGATTTCCCCAATTCGGTAAGGCCGGCACCAAATCCCGATCGGGTATCTTTATTTCCTGTATTTGTGTATTTTTTCATTTTTGAGCTTTTGTCATTTTCGCTTGCGCGGAAAATATTTTTTACTGAATCATAGGTAAGAAGTTGTAGGTCTCTTTCCCTAATATTCCGTTTTTTAGTAATCTCCTAAGGTTTCAGGATTTTGAGAAAGGGCTTCCTCGAGTTGGGCATCATTAGGTGCTACCCCGTGCCATGCATGCGTGTGCATCATGAAATCCACCCCGTTACCCATTACCGTGGTCAACAGTAGGCAAACGGGTTTTCCTTTCCCTGTTCTTGACCTGGCTTCATTAAGACCGGCTATCACCTCTGTGATGTTGTTCCCGTTCTCTATTTCAAGAACATCCCAGCCAAAAGCTTCAAATTTTGCTCTAAGATCCCCCATAGGCAAAACATCATCTGTACAACCATCGATTTGCTGACTGTTAACGTCAATGGTAGAGATCAGGTTATCCACATTATTACCGGCAGCATACATAATGGCCTCCCAGTTTTGTCCTTCCTGAAGCTCCCCGTCCCCATGCAGGCTATATATTAGGTGTTTATCCCCGTTCAGTTTTTTGGTCTGTGCGGCACCGATGGCTACAGACATTCCCTGTCCCAAAGATCCCGAAGCCACCCGTATCCCGGGCAGACCTTCATGAGTGGTGGGGTGTCCCTGTAGGCGGGAATCTATTTTTCTAAAGGTGTTGAGTTCCTCTACTGGAAAATAACCGCTGCGGGCAAGTACGCTGTAAAAAACAGGAGAAATATGGCCGTTAGAAAGAAAGAATAGGTCCTCTCCTTTCCCGTCCATATCAAAGCCTTCTTTTCGCTCCATGATTTCCTGGTACAGGGCAGTAAAAAACTCTGCACAGCCCAAAGATCCTCCGGGATGTCCCGAATTCACTTCATGGACCTGTCTTAAAATGTCTCTTCTCACCTGAGTGACAAAATCTTCTAGTTGTTGTGTGTTTGGCATTTTTGTGTTGTTAAATATTCGGCAAAAATAAGCTTTTCTTAAAGCTAAAAAAAAGATATGGACGCAGTTATTGGCCATATGCTTCAAAAAGCTGTCAATTTAAGAATTAGATACTTCCTAAAATGAGGATTTGTTAAGTATCTTTGCCGCCTTAAAGAAGCATATGAAATTCGATTTATTAGCAAACGATACCCAGAGCAATGCAAGAGCGGGTACCATTACCACTGATCACGGAACGATCGAAACCCCCATATTTATGCCTGTTGGCACCGTGGCATCTGTAAAAGGGGTTAGTCAGAAAATGTTAAAAGATGAAATAAACCCAGATATTATCCTGGGGAATACTTACCACCTGTACCTGAGGCCGGAGACCAATATCCTCAAAAAGGCAGGAGGTTTGCATAAATTCATGAACTGGGACCGCAACATCCTTACAGATAGCGGGGGCTATCAGGTTTATTCTCTGTCTGACAGGAGAAAGATCAAGGAAGAAGGAGTGCGCTTCAAATCTCACATCGATGGATCTTACCACAGTTTCACCCCCGAGAACGTGATGGAAGTACAGCGGCTTATCGGGGCAGATATCATCATGGCCTTTGACGAGTGTACGCCTTATCCCTGTGATTACAGATATGCCAAGAATTCAATGCACCGTACTCACCGGTGGCTGGATAGGTGTATTGCGCACCTTGAAAAGACCCCGCTGGAATATGATTATGAACAAACGTTTTTTCCAATTGTGCAGGGGAGTACGTATAAGGATCTGCGGGAGCAATCTGCTGAATATATCGCATCAGCCGGGGCAGAGGGTAATGCCATTGGTGGGCTTTCTGTAGGGGAGCCTGCAGAAGAAATGTATGCTATGACCGAAGTGGTTACCAACATCCTTCCGAAGGAGAAACCCCGTTACCTCATGGGAGTGGGAACTCCAATTAATATTTTAGAGAATATTGCCCTGGGCGTGGATATGTTTGACTGTGTAATGCCTACCCGGAACGCCAGGAACGGGATGCTTTTTACCGCGCATGGTACAATCAACATAAAGAACAAGAAATGGCAGGAGGATTTTTCGCCTTTGGATGAGGCTGGAATGACCTATGTCGATAGCTTTTATACCAAAGCCTATGTAAGGCATTTGTTTACGGTTAATGAAATGCTTGGCAAGCAAATTGCTACCATTCACAATCTTGGGTTTTACCTGTGGTTGGTTCGTGAGGCGAGAAAACATATATTAGCAGGTGATTTTACCTCCTGGAAGAACATGATGGTAAGCCAAATGAATAAACGGCTGTAAATTGAAGATATTAGACTGGTACATACTTAAGCGTTATTTGGGAACCTTTATCCTGATGCTCTTTTTGTTCATTCCGATTGGGATAACGGTCAATCTGGCCGAAAAGATCGATAAGATCCTGGAGAATGAGGTGCCTTTTATTGAAGTGGTGAATTATTACATCGATTTCACGATCTATTTCACCAATCTTTTATTCCCGTTGTTCCTGTTCCTGGCGGTCATCTGGTTTACCTCAAAACTGGCACAGAACACAGAGATCATTGCCTTTTTAAGTAGCGGGGTTTCTTTTTGGCGGTTCCTGCGTCCTTATCTTTTAGGGGCTACTATTGTTTCGCTGGGAGCCTTGGTGCTGGGAATGTATCTGGCGCCTAATGCCAGTAAGGGGTTTAATGAATTTAAATACCAGTATCTTAAGAAGGGAAGAGAGATCCAGGAAACC
>JBEPWW010000242.1:0-4428 GCA_041642215.1 Salinimicrobium sp.
TTTTTGTAGCAATAGAAAAAGTAAAAACAGCAGTACTTTAAAGAATACGGGGGGACCTGCAGGTCCCCCGTATTCTCGATAAATTTACTCAGGTTTGCTAGAAGCATTTTGATCCTGCAGCGTTTAGGACCGGCATAGAAGTTTACTGTACAAGAATCCTCTTCACCTTTCCAACCTTTCGCGTTCCGACCCGTATCAAGTAGACCCCGCTGGCAACATAAGACATATCCAGCTCATAATTATACCCACGGAAGTCCTTTTCGATCTTATTCTCCACTAATTTCTGCCCGAGCAGGTTATGAACCGTTATTCGCAAAGGATCCCTGTATGTGGTTTCCATACTAATATCAAAAAGCCGGTCCCCGCGATTGATCACGATCAACTCTGCCTCATTCAGGATCGAATCATCTATGGAGATCGTACTATCGGTAATCACTACAGAATAGTCGTGCGTAGTACCATAATCCATGACGCTACAGGGATCATTGAGATCACCTTCATATGAGGTATCCCCGGCGCGTATTCGCAAAATATGCTCCCCGAGCGGTGCATTCGCAGGAATGCTAAATTCAAAGCTATGCACTTCATTTTGGCTAGGGATCACTTCAGAGTCTATGACCATTTCATCATCGTCAAAAGAGCCGTTGTCATTAAAATCGATCCACATGGAAAATTTTTCATCTTCTTCGGAAGCATAACGACTGGCAACACCCACCACATAAGTGCCTACCGTGCGATCCAGTTCGGTAGAGAATCCAATGAAATCAATATAGCCGGTACTACAGGGAATATTCTCATTCCTGATATCCTCCAGGTAAAAATCAGAGATGCCATCTCCAAAACTACAATCAGAGCCTTCAGGTATACAATTGAGATTAGCGATAATACTTTCGGCTGAGTCATTTGAGGTATCTGCATCTTGCGGCAGATTGGTAGTTGCAAAGAAACGGTAGACCCCGGGACTGGAAATATCGGCCTGTGCCTGGAAGGTATAGGAAACCTGTTCCCCTACCTCCACGGTTCCCTCATAGACTTCATTTATCCTGGTTCCCCCATCAATAGCGTATGAAACAGGGATATTGCTCTGGGGTTCACCTCCAAAATTCTGGATAGTGACTGTCACATTCTGAATAGAATTCAGGAACAGGCCGGTTACAGGTGCGTCTATTGTTGTAATACCCACATCCCGGGGTTCGAGGTTCCTCACTTCTGTCGAGAACTCATCATTCTCCGGATCCTCGTCACCCGGAAGATCTGTACGTGCGGTTACAGTATAAGTCTGTCCAATTTGTGACAGGTCAACTGTGTTAGAAAAAGTAAATTCCACCTCTGAGGTACGGGGAATAGTGCCCGTGTAAACCTCTGTAAAGCCAGGTCCCCCGTTCACAGAAAAAGTGACCGGAATATCTGTCTGTGAATTCAGACCAAAATTCCTGATTGCTACCGTGACTTCTTCGTCACTCCCGAGAGTTTCACTGCGCGGGGAAACAATGTCCACAATTCCCACATCATTAAGTTCGTCGGGTTCCACTTTAAATACCGCCACCCTGTTACGGCGGGACTGATTAACAAAATATTCTCCATTGTACCAGAAGGTCTGGCCATCCACAGGGTCGATAGTAAGATGGGCATAGTCTCCATACCTGTTGGAGGGATTGGGACTTGGCCCCTCTATAATTGAAACTTCCCTCACGGTCATCCTGCCGGAAGGATCGCCGTCAAATCGACCGGTATATCTCAGGGAAGGAAAAATTGGTTCCTTTTCATTATCATTCATAACAGTGAATCCCATCGCTATGTTTCCATTGCGATCCATACCAATACTTCCACACCAGCGATCGCTGTCATCTGGCGCATAGGTCCCTTCCTGGTGTACCCTCCAGGGTCCTCCCTCTGGATTCTGCCTCAGTTCATACCAGCGAATTCCGGCATGTTCAGCGGGGGAAGGATCAATATCAACTACAAAATTAAGAACCACTGAGTTATGGGTGGGAAATCTTCGGTACGGCGTCATATACATAATTGCCCCCTGTAATGCATCCACATCGGGATATTCCCCGGGTTGGGAAAGGTTGATAAATGAGCCCCCGTCAAACGTGGAGTGAAAAGGAGTGACTCCATCTGCCCCACCAAGCCTCTGAGACTCTGCGATACTCGAAGATCCGGGATTCCCCCAGTCCACATTGATCAGCCATATCTTTAAATGATCTTCATTCACGCCAACCCAGGCATCATCCTGAAAATACATTATAGGTGCATTCCCTTCTGGAGGTAGTTCATCCCCCAGCGCAAAAAAACCTGCCGGACTGTAAAATCCGTTATTCCGGATTCCGGGCAGAGGGAAGGCGAGTTGCTGGGCCTCCTCCCCAACAAGCATCTTCTCCCTTTCCAATACAAAGACGACTTCACTGGTGTCAGGGGATAAAGGGTTTTTATTGGTCGTAACATAATACCCATCGCTCCAGACAAAGAATTTTGGATAATCCGGAAGACTTCCTGTTTCAAACCTGTAGGTGTACCACCCGTCATTCACCGGGTCGGGTCCCTGGGATACTGCCACTAAAAGACTGTTTGGGGTATCACTGAACTGGGAGATGACAAACCTGTCTGCGAATTCGTCATAGAAAACAATGGGATCCCCCAGGTCCTCCCCCTGGAAAGTTCCTCCCAGGCTGCTTAGATCTGCAGGAGGGGAAACCTGATTTCCCTCCTTGTCATAAATGGAAAACGCGCTGTTCCAGGCATTGACATAGTGGTTGGGCCCAACGGCCCCAGTAGGATCTGTTGGAGTTGAATTTGAAGTTGCGGCCGTAAAGTTCAGGATCGGTTTTTTCCCGGTAATTTCCCCCGGCTCCTTTTGCCAGGCCGCATCTTTAGTTTTAGGATATCCTTTCCCGGGGACGATTTTATTCGAGCCCCTGTTGCGCGGATTATAGATCTTAAACTCTTCAATGGGAGGGACCAGTTCTTTTGACGACAGAGGTTGAGAGGGAACAGCTTTGGAAGAACCCATAAGCACCGGTTGTGCCTCAATGTTTTCCTGGGAGTAGACATTATAGCTGCTTAGCAAAATCACCAAACACATCAAAAGATATTTTTGCAACATAGTCTTAATTTTTGCAGCTCTAAATTACTGAAAATAAAAAGAGCGAAAACAAAAAAGGAACAATATCGCTGCTACTGTTCCTTTTTTAACTCTATTTCTGGAAGAATAATCTTACATTTTTAACCACTTTTTGAAGTCCACTTCTTCCGATATTATTTTGGAGATTTCAGACACCGGAATACGTTTCTGCTCCATGGAATCCCGAAAACGAACCGTCACTGTCCTGTCTTCAAGGGATTCGTGATCTACGGTAATACACAGGGGTGTACCTGCGGCATCCTGCCTCCTATACCTTCTCCCTATGGCATCCTTTTCATCATACTGTACATTAAAATCCCATTTAAGCTCCTCAACGATCTCATGGGCGAGTTCAGGTAAGCCGTCTTTTTTAACCAGCGGCAATACCGCTGCTTTATAAGGTGCCAGTACTGCCGGCAATTTGAGGACAGTTCTGCTGCTTCCATCTTCAAGTTCTTCTTCTTTCAGAGAGGCAGAAAGTACAGCGAGGAACATCCTGTCCAAACCTATCGAGGTTTCAATCACGTACGGAACATAATTCTCCTTGAGTTCAGGATCATAAAAGCGTAGTTTTTTACCCGAATGTTCTTCATGGGCTTTAAGATCAAAATCTGTACGGGAATGTATTCCTTCCAACTCTTTAAAACCAAAAGGATAATTGAACTCAATATCAGCCGCGGCATTGGCGTAGTGGGCCAGTTTATCATGATCGTGGAAACGGTAATTCTCTTCTCCCAGTCCAAGCGACAAATGCCATTTGATTCTTATGTCTTTCCAGTGTTCATACCATTTCATTTCTTCCCCGGGCCGTACAAAATATTGCATTTCCATTTGCTCAAATTCCCGCATCCTAAAGATAAACTGTCTGGCTACGATCTCATTCCTGAAAGCTTTACCGGTTTGCGCGATCCCGAAAGGAATTTTCATCCTCCCGGTCTTTTGCACATTCGAAAAGTTCACAAAGATCCCCTGGGCCGTTTCCGGTCTTAGATAAAGGTTGGTAGCCGTATCTGCCGAGGCACCAAGTTTGGTCCCGAACATAAGGTTGAACTGCCGCACTTCGGTCCAGTTCTTTGAGCCGGTTTCGGGATCTGCGATGCCCAGCTCTTCAATAAGAGCCTTCACATCTTTTAGATCTTCATTAGTAAGGGAATTCCCCAGCCTCTCAAGAATCTCTTTTCGTTCAGAAAGGTAGCGCTGCACCCGTGGATTTGTAGCCACAAATTGCTCCTCATCAAAGGCATCCCCAAACCGTTTTTGCGCCTTGGTTATTTCCTTTTGGGCCTTTTGCAACAGTTTCTCGG
>JBEPWW010000243.1:0-4418 GCA_041642215.1 Salinimicrobium sp.
TTTTCTTGTTTTGCAATTTGAAAAAAATAAAAAAACCGCCCTGATTCCTGTCAAGGCGGCCTTATTATTTTAAAAGTGTCTTTTCTAACGCAAATCGAAGTTCGTAGCCCCAATAAGATCTGGCCCATTGTAGACCAAAACCTTATAGGTCCCTTCGATCAAATTATCTTCAATGGCATTGGCGAGGATACAGACATCCAATTCGTCATTTTCATAGAACACCTTTGTTTCTGCACTGTAAACCATCGGCCCTCCTTCATGCTGAACAACGATTTGATCTCCCACCAGGTTGTTATCAGGGTTATATATCTGCACATACAGCTCTTTCTCCCCCGCTTCGGCCAGGGCATTAGGAGTAATGGTAAAGCAGGTCCTGATCTTGTCCACTCTTCGGGTACGATCATTTGGAACAAGTCTTCCACTTCTCCTCTCGATCACACCTTCCCCTCGCAATCCACTAACTTTTAATTGTGCAGCCTGATCTATCTGGGAAGCCATTCTCCTGGTCCTTTCCTGCAGGGAGTCCGAAATGCGTGTCCTTTCCAGAAGCACGTTATTTGTACTGTCTATCTCTGTTGCCAGCCTGCGGTTCTGCATACTAAGGCTATCGACAACCCTAAAAAGTTCTTCCTTTTCCTGCTTCAGGTTATTCACCTCCTGCCGGTATCGGGAAAGCACCTTGAGATTGGCTTGCATATCCTGCACCGAATCCCGTAAATTGACGATCCTCTGTCTTGCAGCGGTTAATTCCTGATCAAGGCCCTGGCTTTCTTCAATAGCCTCATCATATTTGACAATAAGATCATTTAGTTCGGCTTCCATAACGGCTTTCTCCTGCCGCAATAATTCCTGGTTTTCTTTTTCTTCGTTATAAAATTTCACTGTATAAATTCCCAAAGCCACTAAAGCCACGGCAAGTACACCGGTAAGTATCTTTAAGGCATTATTACTTTTTTGATCAGCCATAAATTTTTTTTTACAGTTTACTTTGTAAATTTATAGGTTTTAAGCTTGCAATTGCTAATTCGTTAACAAATGTTTCACGATTTCCTAGACCTTATTTATCCGCGAATTTGCAATAGTTGCGATGCTTCCCTGCTCAAGAATGAGCGGGTCATCTGTACCCGCTGCTTACATGAGCTTCCTGTGACCAACTATCACCTGGAGCCGGAAAATGCCGTAAAGAAGATCTTTTACGGAAGAATTCAGGTTGAAAACGCTACTGCCTTGCTTTTATTTGAAAAGAAAGGCATGGTACAGGAACTTATACACAATCTTAAATACCGCGGAAAGGAAGAGATCGGCAGCTTTCTTGGCAGCTGGCTGGGAGAGGAACTAAAGGAAATTGAGGCTTACCGGGAAATTAATGCTGTTGTGCCGGTTCCCCTTCATAAGACCCGGTTGAAGAAACGCGGCTATAATCAGGTAGAAAAATTTGGACAGGAGATTGCCCGGGCACTTGAGGTTCCCTATGTTGATGATGTGCTGGTAAAGAAGTCGGCTTCACAGACCCAGACTCTCAAAAAGCGATTTGCCCGCTGGGGGAGCATGGAAGAGACCTTCCTGCTGGAAAACTCCGGCAGTTTGAAAAACCATCACGTACTGCTGGTAGATGACCTGGTGACCACCGGTGCCACTCTTGAGGCCTGCGCCGGGAAATTAGCCGGGATTCCCGGTATAAAGATCAGTATTGCCACCATGGCCTTCACTCATTAACAGCACTTCTAAAATAGCAGAATTAGTTGTTTCTTTGTAAAAATTTAAGGGTGATGAGCAGGCACATTTGCAGTATTATTTTTCTAGGCTTTATTCTTGCATTGACCAGTTGTGCGAAAAGGGGAACACCAGATGGAGGTCCCAAGGATGAAGATCCGCCTGTTTATGTTCGTGCAAACCCCGAAAATTTCACCACTAATTTTGATTCCCGGGAAATCAGGATCTTTTTTGATGAATATATCAAATTAGAAAACGCCCAGCAACAGATCATGATCTCCCCACCCATGGATCCCCGGCCAGAGATCACGCCCATGGGAACCGCCAGCCGTTCCATTCGAATCAGGATCAATGATACCCTTGAACCCAATACCACCTATGCGATTAATTTTGGCAGAAGTATAATCGACAATAATGAAGCTAACCCCCTGGAGTTTTTCCAGTATGTCTTTTCCACCGGGAGTTATATTGATTCCCTTTCTGTAACCGGAAGGATCTCTGATGCGACACTTCGGGAACCAGATCCTTTCGTTTCTGTGGTGCTGTATGAAGTAGATTCGGTTTACAATGATTCTGTTGTTTACCGGGATCTCCCCAGGTACATTACCAATACCCTTGACAGCGCACGCACCTTTCAGCTTAACAACCTCAAGGCGGGAACCTACCAGCTTCTTGCCGTAAAAGACAATAACCAGAACTACACTTTTGAGCCGGATACCGATAAGATCGCTTTTGCAGATGAATACATCACCATACCCTCAGATGAGGAGATTGACCTCAGGCTCTTTAAGGAAGTTCCCGCCCTCAAATTTTCAAGGATACAGCAAAAGGGTGGACAACAGCTTATCTTTGGTTACAGAGGGAAATTTAAAAGGGACAGCCTCCAGATAGAAATGATCTCTCCTACCCCCGAAGGTTTTGAAAGTAGGATCACAAAGGAACCCGGCAAAGACACGCTTAACTACTGGTATAAGCCGCAACTGGAAAGGGATTCTTTAAGATTTGTGGTCACCGCCCCCGGTTACCGGGACACCCTGGTCGCCAGGGTGAAACCCATGGAAAGAGACTCCCTGCAGTTCACTTTTGAACCTAAAGAAGCCCTGGCTTTTAACAGGGAAGTACGCATCAGACCCAACAGACCTTTGGCCGAGACGGCAGATTCCCTCATACAGATCGTGAACCAGGACACACTTGACATTCCCTTCACCAGTCGCTATGACCGAAATGAAAACCAGCTGGCCCTGGATTTTAAAAAAGAGGAAAACCAGACCTATAATGTGACTGTATTCCCAGGGGCTTTAAAGGATTTCTTCGGAAGGGATAATGACACTATAAGAGCACAGTTCAGGACCCGCTCATTATCTGACTATGGAAATGTTTCCATTAACCTTCAGAATGTGAAACAATTCCCTGTCATCGTCCAATTGACGAACGAAAAAGGAGTGGTGCAGGCAGAGAAGTACAGCACAGGAGAAAGTACCCTTAACTTTCGTTATCTCAATCCCGGCAAATACCTGCTTCGGATCATTTACGACACCAATGAAAATGGAATATGGGACACGGGGGCTTACCTGCAAAGAAGGCAGCCGGAAGAAATGGTCTATTTTCCCGAGGTTCTGGATGTACGCGCAAACTGGGATGTTACCCAAACCTTTAGGTTAGAGTAAACGAGTCCCGGTCCTGCAGGAATTTCAGTTTTTCGCGGGTTTCAGTTAAATGAGGTTTATCGAGGGTCACCTGCAGCACAGATACATCTTCCCGGTTCTCATCAGAGACTGCTTTCCCCAGGCTGTCATAAGCTGCTGAATGGCCAATATAGGCATGGTCATTTCCATCTTTTCCTACCCTGTTCACGCCAATACAATAGGACATATTTTCTATGGCCCGGGCTTTTAAAAGGGTGTCCCAGGCGTGGATACGGGGAGCCGGCCAGTTGGCGACATAGACAAGAAGATCATAATCTTCTGTATTGCGTGCCCATACCGGGAAGCGCAGGTCATAACAGATCAACGGACAAATCCTCCAGCCTTTATAGGTCACGATAAGCCTTTCTTTGCCCGCATCATAGGTTTCATTCTCTTTTGCCAGGGTGAAGGTGTGGCGTTTATCATATTTTTCAAAGCTGCCATCGGGATAAACAAAATACAGCCGGTTATAATATTTCCCGTTATCCAATACAATGATGCTCCCGGTAACCGCGGCATCTCTTTTTGCCGCCATACTACGCATCCACTCAAAAGAAGCTCCTTTCACAGGTTCAGCTAATGCTTCGGCATTCATTGAGAATCCTGTCGTGAACATTTCAGGCAGAATAATTAGGTCCACATCTGCGGAAAGTTCCATTATCCTGCGTTCAAATTGCTCTTTATTTGCTGCTGCATCCTCCCAGACAAGATCTGCCTGAAGCAATGCGGTGTTTAATTTTTGTGCCATACGTAAATGTATTAAAAATGCCTGATTCCATCCTAAAACCGTGTTAAATGGTTGGCGGAGACTAGGAGAATAAATAGTTTTATTCAACAAAAATACAAGATATGAGCCTGGAAAATTTTTTTAAAAGTGATTCTTTTACCTCCAATGCAACCCGTGGAATTATTTCAGGATTTATAGGAGGACTTGCCGGAAGCGCGGTGAAATCAACAGTTGAAAGATTTCTTCACGTAAGAAAGATCGATGAGAGATCAGCCCAGGTAAAAATGGTAGAT
>JBEPWW010000244.1:0-4356 GCA_041642215.1 Salinimicrobium sp.
GTCGCAAAAGCTATGTCAATCGCTCTGAATCCATTTCAGAACTCATAATAACCTGAAACAGGTTGACGTAAAACTAGCTTTTGAGACAGCCTTTTTTTATACCCTGTCAGATATTGAACAGTGCCTTCGGCCTTCCTCTGACGCTCCGTGCTGAGAATGGAAAATCGCAAAACCTGAGGTTTCAAAACTTCTGAAAAAGGATTGCCTTCGGCCTTCCTCTGACGCTCCGTGCTGAGAATGGAAAATCGCAAAACCTGAGGTTTGCGATTTTGTTGTTTATAAAAGGAATTTGAAAGCGAGCTTTCATTCCTTTTATAAACAACAAAATCCGCAGCTTTCGCTGCGGATTTTCCATTCATTCGTGACCGCGGGAGGATTCGAACCCCCAACCCTCAGAGCCGAAATCTGATATTCTATCCAGTTGAACTACGCGGCCGTCATTTTTATAAAAGATCCAAATCTAACTTATTTTTTAGAAATTCTCGTCCTACACCCGATTTTAAAAATTTCTCTCTTTTACGAGCTTCAATTCAAGTGGGATATTCTTCACAATAAAGAATTTCCCAGGGAACAAATGCCTTAGTAGATTTGGTCTTACCTGTATTATGTTCTTTTAATCTTTTGCTGACATTTTCTGTCATTCCTATATATTTCCGTCCATAACTGGAGCTATAAAGAAATACACATAGAACATAATTTCAGTTTTTCAATATTTTAAAGAACTATTCTCAGAGCCGAAATCTGATATTCCCTGCCTGCCGGCAGGCAGGTATCCAGTTGAACTACGCGGCCAGGCCATTGCCTCTAAAAGTGGCGCAATTTACATAAAAAGTTCTTTCAAACCCAAGGAAAATTGCGGGGAAATTTTATTCTTACTGTGCGAGTTTACGCTTTACAATGGTAGAGATGGTCTTTCCGTCTGCCTTTCCTGCCAACTCATTGGAGGCCACGCCCATTACTTTACCCATATCCTGCATACCGCTCGCCCCGGTGCGGGAAATGATCTCTTCTACTTTGGCTTCTATTTCCTGCTCGCTCATTTGTTCCGGCAGAAACTCTTCGATCACAGCTGCCTGGTCCAGTTCCGGCTGAGCCAGATCTTCCCTTCCCTGCTCTATATAGATCACAGCACTTTCCTTACGCTGTTTTACCAGTTTCTGGAGTAATTTTAGCTCCTCGTCCTCGTTCAGGCCGTCCTTGCCTGCTGCATCTGTCTGCGCAAGAAGAATAGCACTTTTAACAGCTCTTAAAGCTTCAAGCTTGTTACTGTCTTTGGCCCTCATGGCGGCCTTCATCTCGGTCATTACTTTATCCTGTAAACTCATGGTCTGTTGAAATTAGTAGTGCGAAGATAAAAAATAAAACCCGAACCTGCGGGTGCAGCATTCGGGTTTTACCTGGCGTTTTTCAATAGCTCCTAATCTACATTATCATGCAGAAATGAATTGTTAGATCTAAATCTTAGCTCGTCCCCGTCCTTGTTAACAGAGGTTCGGGAAAGCTTCTCCTCTCCGGGATTCCTGTTTTCCAGTTCTATTCCCGCCCTCTTATAAGCAGGCTGCTTTTCAATATCTTCAATTCGGGAAATATTACTTCGAAACTTATAGTTGAACTCCTTCATCTTTGCCCTTCTCTCTGCAGCTCTCTCAATAAGGTCATCAGAGATAGGACTGTTAAAAGGATCGATCTCCTCTTCAGGGGCTGGCTTTACCGGCTCCTTTTCGGGCATGGTCCTCTTAACCGGCTCCGGCTCCTTAACTTCACGAACCGCCGGTTTTTTTGGTTGCTCCAGCATTTGCTCCACCTCCATGTAATCACTCAGGCTATACCTTTTGACCTCATTATGAGAACTTGCAGATGGGCTTTCCTGTTTCTGGTTTTCCCTGCTTTTGCCGGTCTCGTCAAGCTTATGCACGATCTTCCTTTCCTGAGAAGGCCTGTTCTCTGCTCTGTTGTGATCAGCGTTTCGGTTATCCTCCCGGGGAGTCTCCTGCGAAGGGTTCTTTGGCATATCAAAGGTGAACATGAACTGCTCCGGAGCCTCAGGCTCCACAACTTCAGGATCTGTGACTTCCCTATTATCGACATTGGTATCGGTAATGATGAAATCCTCTTCCGGAGTGGGTTTCACCTCTTCGTAATCTACATCCATATTCCTGATACTTTCTGAGGACACATGGTTCTCAGGCTTATCCTGGCTTTCTTCTTCGATCTCCTCCAGGGGTAAAGTATGTACTATTTTTTCCTTCTTTTTAGGTGCAGCTGTATAAGAGGAAGCGGTCTTTTTGGGAGTCAACTCCTGCTCAGCCCTTTGCTCATCCTCCAGGGTATGGATAATCTTCTTTGTTTCGGTATTTACAATCTCATTCTGTTGTTCCACATCAAAACCAGTAGCGATAATGGTCACAGAAATAGCCTCGTCAAGGCTCTCATCTTCTCCCACACCCATGATGATGTTGGCACTGTGCCCGGCTTCTGCCTGGATGTGATCGTTGATCTCCCCTATCTCATCAATGGTGATCTCCTCAGAACCGGATACTATCAGCAGCAGTACGTTTTTAGCTCCGGTAATCTTGTTGTCATTCAGCAGTGGGGAATCCAGGGCTTTGGCGATGGCATCATTCGCACGGCTTGCTCCCGAAGCCTGCGCAGATCCCATGATGGCAGTACCACTGTTGCTCAATACCGTCTTGGCATCACGTAAATCTATGTTTTGAGTATAATGGTGGGTAATTACCTCTGCGATCCCCCTGGAGGCCGTTGCCAGCACTTCATCTGCCTTGGAGAATCCCGCTTTGAACCCAAGGTTTCCATATACCTCCCGTAGTTTGTTATTGTTGATCACAATTAAGGAATCCACATGAGAACGCAGGTTCTCAACTCCCAGCTGTGCCTGTTCATTCCTCATTTTTCCTTCAAACTGGAAAGGAATGGTCACGATCCCTACGGTAAGTATATCCATTTCCTTAGCCTGTTTGGCTATGATAGGGGCTGCTCCCGTTCCCGTACCACCTCCCATTCCGGCGGTGATGAACACCATCTTGGTATTCGTGTCCAGCATCCCTTTGATATCATCAAAGCTCTCTACAGCCGCCTGTTCCCCTACCTGGGGATTGGCCCCTGCCCCAAGACCTTCAGTTAGACTAACCCCAAGCTGAATCTTATTGGGTACCGGGCTGTTTTCCAGGGCCTGGGCATCGGTGTTACAAATAACAAAATCCACACCCTTTATTCCCTGCTGGAACATGTGATTAATGGCATTACTGCCTCCTCCACCAACACCAATAACTTTTATTACGTTCGATTGATTTTTTGGGAGATCGAATGAAATGTTTCCGAATTCTGTGCTGCTCATAAATTCTGTTTTACTGGTTTTCTACTTCTGTTTTCTTTCTTTTTCATGCTTTATTTTTTGCCGAATTAGATTATTCGGCGTTGTCTAAAAAATCCTTGAACTTTTCAAACCATTTCTCAAATATTGTCTTTCTTGGATTTCCCGCTTTCGTCCTTTCCTCATCCCTGTTCTCATCTTCAGATTCATGGGCCAGTTCATCTGCCAGTTCCTCTTCTACCACTTCTTCCACAGATTCTTCCTGCGGTTGCTTTTTAGTGATCTCCAGGCTGTTCAACACTAGACCCACCGCCGTGGCATAGACCGGGCTGGTGGTTTCGCTGTCACTGTCCCCCGCCAGGTGTTCATTAGGATACCCTATACGGGTGTCCATCCCGGTAATGTATTCCACCAGTTGTTTGATATGTTTGAGCTGTGCCCCGCCACCGGTGAGCACGATCCCCGCAATCAATTTCTTCTTTTGTTCTTCGTGCCCGTAATTCTTGATCTCCAGGTACACCTGCTCAATGATCTCCACCACCCTGGCATGAATGATCTTTGACAGGTTCTTAAGCGTGATCTCCTTTGGCTCCCTCCCGCGTAAGCCTGGGATGGAAACGATCTCATTATCCTTATTTTCTCCCGGCCAGGCCGAGCCGAATTTTATCTTTAGTAATTCTGCCTGCTTTTCAATGATCGAGCAGCCTTCCTTGATATCTTCAGTGATCACACCTCCCCCAAAAGGGATCACAGAGGTATGACGAATAATACCGTCCTTAAAAATGGCGAGATCTGTAGTACCCCCACCTATATCAACCAAAGCAACTCCCGCTTCCTTCTCTTCCTGGCTAAGAACCGCGTTTGCTGAAGCCAGTGGTTCAAGGGTCACTGCGGAAAGTTCGAGGCCGGCACTTTTTACGCATCTTCCAATATTCCTTATCGATGATACCTGGCCCACTACCACATGGAAATTCGCTTCCAGCCTTCCTCCATACATCCCGATAGGCTCTTTGATCTCGGCCTGT
>JBEPWW010000245.1:0-4333 GCA_041642215.1 Salinimicrobium sp.
CTACAGATTCGATGATCTCAGGATTACCTCCCGTTTCAGTGGTCCCGTAAGAACCATAGAGGTGATCTCCCCAGATGTTATTAGCGGTTCTGTTGAAGGGGTGTTTGATATTACCGAGGTGCAGGCTATTTTTGAGAATGCATTGGGTAGCCTTTATACCAATTACCGGCCTAATAAATTAACAACGAACCAGTATCTGGATTTTGATTTCGAGATCTATAACAAGATCGTGGAAGTGTTCTTCCCAGAGATCACTTTGGCCCCTAATACTTTTTTACGGGGAAGGGTGGAATCTGATGAATCTGAATTTAGGTTGACCTTTAGGTCTCCTAAAATAAAGGCTTTTGATAACCTTCTTGAAAGGGTTAATATCCAGGTGGATAATACGAATCCACTTTTCAATACCTATATTGAAATGGACAGTGTGGCAACAGGTCTATACAACCTGTCTGAGTTCAGCCTTATCAATGTCACCATGAACGATACGCTCTATGTTCGTTCAGAATTTCGGGGAGGCCCCAGAAATGATGATGTTTTCAATATGAATCTGTATCATACCATCAACGAGAATAATAATTCTGTAGTGGGGATCCAAAGATCAGATATTCGGTTCAAGGATAATACCTGGTATCTCAATGAATTCAACAATAGGTCCAACCGGGTCATATTTGAAAATGGTTTTCAGAATTTCAGGGTGGATTCTTTGGTTTTAAGCCATCAGGACGAGCAGATCAGGCTCAATGGGGAGAAACGGGATTCGACCTATAAAGATTTTAACATGCAGTTCGAGAATGTCGATCTTGGAAAGGTTTCTCCTGAGATCGACAGCCTTGAAATGGGGGGGATAGTGAATGGAAACCTGAACCTGCTTCAACAGAAAGGAGCATATTACCCAAACACTTCTCTAACTGTTCGTAACTTAACGATCAATGATGAGCTCTTAGGAAACCTGAACCTGGATATCATGGGAAACCGGGACCTTACCTTCTACAACGTCAATACCACCTTACGCAACAAGGGGCTCGAATCCCTTTCGGCCATTGGGGAGATCATAGTAGACAGGGAGGTTCCGGAGATAGATCTGGATGTAAACCTGCGCAATTTTGATCTCTCAGCCTTTAGTCCTTTGGGGGGAGATGTCCTGGATAATATGCGTGGACTGGTTTCAGGAAATGCCTATGTTACCGGGGATTACAGGAATCCTGATATCTCGGGCAACCTCAGTCTCAGGGACGCCGGACTGCGAATACCTTACCTTAATGTTGATTTTGATTTTGAGCAGGATGCTGTGGTCAACCTGACGGAACAGCAATTTCATTTCGATCAGATCGCTATTAGGGATACAAAATATAATACCAATGGAGTGCTCGATGGTACGATCTCCCATAGTAATTTTAAAAGTTGGATACTGGGACTGAATATTTCTACAGACCGTCTCCTGGTTCTGGATACCAAGGCCAATGAAGATGCGCTCTACTACGGAACAGCCTTTATGGGGGGAAATGCTTCAATTTATGGACCGACCTCAGAACTGGTGATAGATGTTGTAGGAGCCACTGAAAGAGGTACTGTATTTAAGATCCCTATCAGGGAGTCAGAAAGTATAGGGGATAATTCCTTTATTCATTTTTTAACCCCCGAAGAAAAAGCTGCGCGTAGGGCAGGAGAGGACATAGAGATACCTGAGGTGAAAGGCCTGGAGCTTAATTTTGATCTTGATGTCACCAGTGATGCCCTGGTGGAAATCGAGATCGATGGAAGTGTGCTTAGAGGAAAAGGCGCAGGGACATTGTTGATCGAGATCAATACCCTCGGAAAATTCAACATGTGGGGGGATTTTATTGCCAACAGCGGGGAATATATATTTAATTACAGTGCGCTTCAGAAAAAATTCCAGGTACGACCGGGTGGTAGTATTAACTGGAATGGAAACCCCCTGCAGGCAGACCTTAATATTAGCGCAGTTTATGAAGCCCAGGCAAATCCTGCCATCCTTCTTGATAATCCCGCTATTAGCCGGAGGATACCTGTAGATGTAGTGATCAACCTACAGGGGGATCTGGTTAAACCTGATTTCTCATTTGCCCTGGAATACCCTAATGTAACCTCTACAGTAAGATCTGAGCTGGAATATAAAATTGAGACCAGCGCAAATACAGAGATACAGGCTTTTTCCCTTATCACCCTCGGGCAGTTCTATACAGAAAATGTTTTGGCGGGGAATAGCGCGAATGCCTGGACGGGCAACCTTTTTGAAAGTGCTTCCGGGTTTTTCAACAGCCTCCTGGCTGATGAATCTGGAACATTTGTGGTGGGGCTGAATTACGAACAGGGTGCCCGAACTCCGGAACAAAGTACGGCTGACCGTTTTGGTGTCACTCTTTCCACTCAAATAAGTGAGCGGGTTCTCATCAATGGTCAGGTGGGGGTGCCGGTAGGTGGGGTGACTGAAACCGTTGTGGTGGGAAACATCGAAATAGAGTTCCTGCTGAATGAAGAAGGAAACTTACGGGCCAAGATCTTCAACAGGGAAAATAATATCCAGTATTTTGGAGAGGAGCTGGGCTTCACTCAGGGAGTAGGACTTTCCTATCAGGTCGATTTTAATACCTTCAGGGAGTTGATAAGAAAAATTACCGATGGAGAATTGGCTGCTTCGGCCTCAGAAAAAGAAAAATCTGATGATGACGCACCCAAAAAATCCCTGGCTCCGGCCTATATCCGTTTCCCGGGAGTAGATGATCAACAGTAGTAGCTGATCATCTTTCAGCCCGGGCTCCAAAGTTTATCTGCTTGCGATCATACTGATCTCCACATTGACGAATTTAGGCAGATTAGAGACCTCTACTGTCTCCCGTGCAGGTGCAGTTTCCTCGTTGAAGTATTTAGAATAGACTGCATTGATACGAGTAAAATTGTTCATGTCATTAATGAAGATGGAACTCTTTACCACATTTTCAAAATCCATTTCTGCAGCTTCAAGAACAGCCTTCAAATTTCTCATAACCTGCTCGGTTTCCTCATCTATTGAGGAGGTGTTAAGCTTGCCGTCTACCGGATTGATCGCGATCTGGCCGGAAATGTAGAGGGTGTCTCCTGACAAAACAGCCTGGTTGTAAGCTCCTATAGGAGCCGGAGCATCCTGAGTGTTAATTATTTTTTTCATTTTTATTGAATTAAGTTGTGTTTTAAAGGTTTCTGTCCCGTTGTCTGCGTTTATCGTATTTGATATCCCTAAGCAATGCAGATTTGATCCCTATGAAGAAATTCCATTGTTCATATTGCCCGAAAGGGGTCCAGTTAAAGGTCATTCTCCAGCTTTTTAGATCTCTTGAAAATCGTAACTGGGTATGTGTGAATCCCTGGTTGACGAAATCATAACCAGAAGAAGCTCCTATGGTCCAGTTTGGAGACAGTTGCACGTCACCAGAAAACATCAGGGAATGGGAGGTAAGATCACTTTGACGGGCTGTATTGGAGTAATTCATCGTATAGGCCAGCCGCAAGTCCCAGGGGATCTCAAAATTAAAAAGGTCATTATCGGTTTCTTTTGTCTCCTGCTCACTATCTTCATGTTCATCATAAAAAGTACCATCAAGCTCCATTCCTTTTCCGAATAGATCATCCGGTCGACCTCCATTCCTGAAAGTCTCGTTTTCGAGACGGTTCGTATTTTCTGTTCCCCCTGTGAAGTCCCGGCTAGAGAAAGAATATCCAAAACTAACATTGGCATTGGTCATTCTAAAAAGACTTCCTCCATTGTTGATATTCAGCCTTTCAATACGCCTGTTGTTATTATCCAGGGCATAGATATCCAGGTTGGTCCCGAAGTTTATGTCCAGTTTATTCTGTACTACAGGAAGGGTTCCCCTAATACTGATGGGCGATAACCTTAATGAATCCCCTGCGAGATTGTAGGAGGTGCTGATATTGAGGTTGTTTAGAAGTTTGACTTTTCTGGGTTCGGTGACGGTAGTGTCCCGGTCCCTTACCTTGGCCTCGAAATTATTGCTCAAAGAAAGCCCAATGGAACTCTGGAAATTTTTTCCCGGTGGACCGTATAGTGTTCCCTGAAAACGGGAGTATTCCACCAACCGCTCTTCCCGGTTGCCTGTTTCAGGAATAAGATAGGAGTCGTAGTAATGGTCGAAACCGGGATTAACATTATAACTTATAGAAGGACGAATTACATGCCTGATGGCCTGGTACTTACTGTTCGGACCAAAGTTCATAGTCCCGTAAATGGTCGTACCAACACTTGTATTGAAATTATAGGAGCGGTGTGAATCAAAACCATTAATCGTGTCAACTACTTCCTGCTGTAATTCCTCGT
>JBEPWW010000246.1:0-4331 GCA_041642215.1 Salinimicrobium sp.
TCGCTGAAGCTTATACTCAGCTCTCCCCTGCTTTTTTCCATAAGCATATACCACATAGCTCTAACCCGGTCTCCCTTTAAATGTCCAAAAACAGGATCATAGAAGACAATGTCTTTATGGTAACAGGCGTTCATGGCTTTCGGGTTTCCTTTTTGGAAAGCCTGGTAGAAATCCAGAATAATTTTTTCATTGAGATGCTGCATACCTTAAAGATACATTAAAAAATTTGCGACAGCGGTAAAGATCCTGATTAAGGAGAAGACTGTTTAGATACGTCTGATTTCGTCGAATCCCCGATCTCCCGATAGTAAAATCTATTATTTTACGAGCAAATCCCGCAGCCGGTTCTAACATCATATACTGAAATCCATTTTGGATCCTTCTCTCCAAAGTAAAACTTTTAATGTGCTATGCAGAATCTATATTATGATTGCTCCTGAATAAATTATCTGGATCCCATTTCTTTTTAACCTGGACCAACCGATCATAGTTTTCTCCATACGCAGCTTTTACCCGCTCCTTTTCATCATGGCTTAAAAGATTGACATACACCCCACCTGTAGCTTCCTTTTCTATTTCGGCATGAAGATCTTTTGCCCAGGCTATATTCTCTTCGTCTTGTTCGGCATTACTCCAGCCTGGGAAGATATGCAGGGAATAGGCGGCATTCCGGTGGGGAAAGGCCGTGGCAGCAGGATCTTTTCTATTCACCGCTCCCCCCATAGGCTCCAGGTAAGTCATTGTGAAAGCCCCCGGCAACTGCTCCGTTTTTTCTTTCAGGATGTCAATGGAACTATCACTGAGTTCAGAAAGATAATGTGCTTTTGTGAACCATCTAAGCCCTTTGGGTACTCCCGCATCAAAGGATTTTTGGATCGCGGTATATTCCATAGGCTGAAGAAATTTAAGGAAGGGGTCCCCGAAATTTTGTAAAGGCTGAAGCTCCGTCATCCCTTTATCAGAGTCACCGGAATGACATGCAATAAGTGCACAGCTGGTTCTCCCGTGATATTCCTTCGGAAAAGGTTCCACAGCAGGAACGTTCAGAAAAAAAGCGTAGCACTGCAGCTCATCAGAGGCATTTGCCATAAATTCCCGGTAAAACAGGAGTACATCCGTGCTCTGCTCGTGAGGAAAATAAGCCTGAAAAGAAAGCACCTCCGGTCCTACTTCGTGCAGCCGGAATTTAAATGAGGTCACGATCCCGAAGTTTCCGCCCCCGCCACGAATTGCCCAAAACAGATCCTGATTTTCCTCTTCGCTTGCTGAAATGAGCCGGCCATCGGCAGTCACGATCTGTACCGATATGATATTATCCAGCGTCATCCCAAACCTGCGGGACAAATAACCCGATCCTCCTCCCAATGCCAGGCCACCGATACCTATGGTGGAAACAGTACCGGTAGTTGTAGCCAGACCATATTCTTGTGCTGCGGCGTCAAATTCACCAACCGTAGCTCCTCCCTCAACTTGTGCCGTTCTGTTCTCCGCATCGACCTCAACCTTGTTCATCAAAGAAAGATCGATGATCAGTCCTCCGTCGCAGACCGAATTTCCGGCGTAATCATGCCCTCCTCCCCTCACAGAGAACGTCACCTCATTTTCCCTGACAAAGTTAACTACGGTGACCGCATCTAAAGGGTTTCTACAGCAGGCAATACCTGCCGGATATTTGTTATAAAGCCCATTCCATAACCTGCGTGCTTTGTCATACCGGTCATCTTCGGGCAATATCAGCTCTCCTTCAAATTCTTTAGAGAATTTCTCAATTTTAGCTTTTGTGGTCATATCATTTTTATTTGTTCGACAATTAAAAAAAACAGAAAATCAATTTAAACAAGGCTGCATCTGGGAAAGATTCTGTCTTTAAAGAAAATCATCAGGTCATTTACAACTCGATCCTCTTCAAGGGGGCAGAAAGGCAATGGTATGGAAATTTCATAAAGTTCTTTCCAGACCTGCCGGAAATATTTACAGATTACAAATTCATTGTCGCCGGGTAATTCTTGGGCTTAACGATTCTGGCTCGTTCTTCTGAGGATGGTTCTAAAGTCTGCCACAGGACAACTCCATGAGATAACAAACAGCATGAGATAATGTAAGAATAAATACTTTACACTATTTAAATTTCACCATATCCTCAAGGGCGGCAGGAGGCGGAATAAGTTCTCCCCGGGCATTCACCTGTTCAAAATAATCGTACCAGCCGGCCTCGGATACACTCTTCTCCAGCATTTCCACGTGTTTCTTTGAGGGCATTTTCCAAACCGCTATATATTTATGATCACTGCGGTACGGCGTTTCCTCATCATTTACTGCGAACCCCAGTACCTCTATTCCCTCCTGGGTAAGTTTTTGGATCTCCCCTCCCACTTTAGAAAAAAATACCTGTCGCTGTTCTGTACTCAGATCAAGCCACGCCTGCTTCGGATTCCATAATTCCACATAAATATGGTCTGTCCCTGTGGGCCGTGCGGTCACTTCAACTTCCGCCGGTGCTTTTTTTGTGCTGCTAATGATATCTCGCGATATCCTCCATTGATCTCCTTCTTTTTTCCAAACTGTAGCATAATGTCCCTGATCTATTGTTTGGCCTTCCCTGTCAATTATTTCATAAGTACCAATTTCATAGGCCATATTACCCGCTGACTCTACCTCCTGCGTATTCGGCCTGATGCCGATACCCTGCTCTATCATTTGTCGATGGGCATCCTCAATGGCGTGACGCCCGGTAATTGGTTCCTCTGCCGGAAATTTAAGCAAAGCATTTTCAGTGAAATAGCCGGCTAACTCCTTCGCATCACCGGCCGCCATAGCAGCTCCCATTTTCTGAAAATTTTCCTGGATAGCCTGTCGCACTTCCTCTGATGTGTTATCGGAAATCTGAGATTGGCCGGGCATGGCCAATAGACATAAAATAAAAACAAAAATTACTGAAGATCTCATATGTGAAAAATTTGGTTAGTTTAAATTCTTCCCCTGTTCCTTTCAATACAAAAGAGCCTGGGGCACCTAACTATCTTTCCATGAGGGGAGCTCGAAATGGTAGAAAAAATAGCCTGATCTAAAGGCTAAAATCAGTCTTTGAATTGTGATTTTTCGACTGATTGTTCTCTTAAATATAAAATTATTTTATTAAAACATACTAAAAATCAGATATTTATTGATTATAGACACACTTGTATGGCTCGACGTCAACCTTCTGCGAACAAAAGTGATTTCGCCATTATGGAATCTAAATTCAACATCAGGATCTGAGCTATAGTGAACAAAAGAAGAAATACCTTATTCTAAAAGGGAATCATACATTCGTCCATTCTTAAATATATTCTTTGCTGAAATGAGCATTTTCAAGAAAATTCAGGAGTGATTTTTTTTCTTCATATTAGCATTTCGAAATCGTCCCCAATGCCACAGGCAAAATATATTCTTCCTGTTATTGTTTTTGCACAGTTTTGCTGCACCTCGCTCTGGTTCGCGGGGAACGGGGTGATGGATGACCTGCTGCGGACTTTCGGACTGGCCGACTCAGCCCTGGGCCATCTCACATCTGGGGTGCAGCTTGGTTTTATTAGCGGCACCCTCATTTTTGCCTTTCTCGGTATTGCAGACCGTTTTTCACCTTCCAGGGTTTTCTTTTTTTGTGCTGCCCTGGGGGCTATCTTTAACCTCGGAATTCTTGCTGAAGCGAATACCTTCTGGAGTTTACTGCTTTTGCGCTTCCTAACCGGGTTTTCCCTGGCCGGTATTTATCCGGTGGGTATGAAGATCGCCGCCGATTATTACCAAAAGAGCCTCGGCACTTCCCTGGGTTTTTTAGTGGGAGCCCTGGTACTGGGAACAGCCTTTCCACACCTGCTAAAGGCAATAACGGGTTCAGAGAGTTTGCCGTGGAGACTGGTGCTCATAATCACTTCGGCCCTGGCTGCACTGGGAGGAAGTCTTATTCTTTTACTGGTTCCTGACGGCCCATACAGAAAGCCTATGCTTCAAAAGAATTTTTCTGCCTTTTTCCAGGTGTTCCGGATCCCTGATTTTAGGGCTGCAGCTTTCGGATATTTCGGTCATATGTGGGAGTTATATACTTTCTGGGCATTTGTCCCTGTGATCCTTAGCAGTTACCAGCTGGTGCATACCGGGGTCACCATAAATATTCCGTTGCTTTCCTTCATTATCATTGGAGCCGGAGGTTTGGCCTGCGTGGCCGGGGGCTATATCTCCCGAAGTTTCGGAACAAAAAAGACAGCGGCTACAGCCTTGCTGCTCTCCGGCTTGTGCTGCCTCTTATCGCCGGTAGTTCTTTTGCAGGGATCTGTAGAATTGCTGCTCAT
>JBEPWW010000247.1:0-4293 GCA_041642215.1 Salinimicrobium sp.
GTTCGGGGTCTGCGGAAAGGGTGGTTTTTCCTGTTCCTGAAAGTCCGAAGAAAATAGCAGTATCCCCATCTTCCCCAACATTTGCAGAACAGTGCATAGGAAGGGTTTCTTTATAAACGGGAAGGATGAAGTTAAGGGCAGAAAAAATTCCTTTTTTGATCTCTCCGGTATAACCGGTTCCCCCTATAAGAGCGATTTTTTTACTGAAATTAAGAATTGCAAAATTGTGCTGACGGGTACCATCCACTTCAGGATCGGCCTCGAATCCCGGTGCATTCACCACCAACCATTCTTCCTTAAAATTATCCAGTTCTTTTTCATCCGGCCTAAGGAACATGTTATACGCAAACATATTTGACCATGGATATTCATTAAGCACCCGAATGTTAAGCCGGTAGTTCTCATCTGCTCCTGCATAGGCATCTCTCGCGAATACCTCTTTTCCTGAAAGATAATCCACTACTTTATTGTATAGAGCATCAAATTTTTCAGCATCAAACGGTATATTAATATCTCCCCACCATACCTTGTCTTCGGTGATTTCATCTTTCACAATGAAACGGTCTTTAGGCGAACGCCCGGTGAACTCCCCGGTGTTGACCGCAAGGGCGCCAGATTTGGTTTCTACACCCTGTCCTTTTTCAATGGTGATCTCCTGTAATTCTTCTGGTGGTAGCTGATAATGAACTGTCGCATCTTTGATTCCATACTTTTCAAGCGAAATCGATTTCGTAAGTTGTTTCTTTGCCAACATAAATTCTTTAGTTGTGTGTTATTTTAGGTAAACAAAAGTAGAAAATCTTCCAAAGATAAATTGAGCGGCTACTTCTTTTATTTCTTTTTTAACTTTATAAGGCTCAGTAACAATAAGATCCATGCTCCAATCAGAAGTGTTCCCCCAATTGGGGTCAACAGAGCTATAGCTCTAAAATCAAAAGATGTAAGTGAATTTGTAGCCAGAAAATAGATCGAACCCGAAAATAAGACTACCCCAACAACTGTTAAATAAAAACAAAGAGCTTTTACTCTTTCCGGAACCACAGTCAGCGCACCCAATACAAGCAGGAAAAAGGCACTGTACATTTGATATCTCACCCCCGTCTCAAAGGTTTCCTGTGCCTCCAGGCTCAGGAGAGGCTTTAATCCATGGGCTCCAAAAGCACCCAAACCAACTGCGATCAAACCAAATAGCGCTCCGGCTATCAACAGGCTCTTATTCATAGCTATATTTTTAAAGGAGCCACTAATTAAGTACATTCGTAACTACCTTATTACAACTACAAACATAACTAACTTATCTTTTATTTTTATGAGAAAAATCTTAATCGTAGGAGCAGGAAAATCCACATCGGTCCTTATTGAATATCTCTTAGGAAAAGCCGAATCTGAAAACCTTGAAATCATCATAGGAGACCTTCTTATTGAAAACGCTCAAAAACTGGCGGGAAGAAATCCCCGTGCCCGGGCCATAAAATTGGATATCTTCCAGGAGCAGGAAAGAGAAGCCGCCGTAAAAGAAGCCGATATCGTTGTATCGATGCTGCCGGCAAGGTTCCATATAGAAGTAGCAAAGGACTGTGTTCGTTTTGGAAAAAATATGGTCACAGCCTCCTATATAAGTGATGAAATGGCTGCTCTTGACGGCGAGGTCAAAAAGAAAGGCCTTGTTTTCATGAATGAGATTGGTGTTGACCCGGGTATTGATCATATGAGCGCCATGCATGTTATTGACCGCATTAGGGATGAGGGCGGAAAGATGCTGCTGTTTGAATCATTCACGGGAGGCCTTGTCGCCCCCGAGAGTGACACCAATCTCTGGAACTACAAATTCACCTGGAACCCCCGTAATGTGGTTTTGGCAGGCCAGGGTGGGGTAGCTAAATTTCTTCAGGAAGGAAAATTTAAATATATCCCTTATAACCGTCTCTTCAGAAGGACTGAATTTTTGGAAGTGCCAGACTATGGGAAATTTGAGGTGTATGCCAACCGGAACTCCCTTAAATACAAGAACATTTACCAGCTTGATGACGTTCTAACCCTGTACCGTGGTACCATTCGCCGGGTTGGGTTTAGTAAAGCCTGGAATATGTTTGTGCAATTGGGGCTCACAGATGATAGCTATATCATGGAGGATACCATGAATATGAGTTACCGTGATTTCGTGAATTCCTTCCTGCCTTATTCCCCAACAGATTCTGTGGAATTAAAGTTCAGACATAATCTTAAAATCGATCAGGATGACATCATGTGGGAAAAACTGCTCGAACTGGATATCTTCAATGGCGAAAAGAAAGTAGGCCTGGAGAAAGCCACTCCCGCCCAGATCCTACAAAAAATATTGATGGACAAATGGACACTTGAGCCGCAGGATAAGGACATGATCGTGATGTACCACAAATTTGGCTACGAAATTGACGGAGAGCGAAAACAGATTGATGCGACCATGGTAAACATCGGGAAAGATCAGTCTCACACAGCAATGGCCCGAACAGTTGGTCTACCTGTAGGAATAGCAACCCTCAAAATTCTCAATGGAAAGATTTCCACTCCGGGAGTACAGCTTCCAATCACCAAAGAGGTATACCTTCCTATCCTGGAGGAGCTCGAAGGATATGGTATATTCTTCAGGGAAGAAGAGAAAGAATATATGGGCTATAATCCTTTTGGGGAGGTAGGAAGTTAACCGAAATCTTCTTTATTCACAGCTGGCAGGAGGCGAAAGAGGGGCCCGGGAAATCCATGATCTTTTTTCTTTGGAATTAATCTAAATAAGGTTTAATTTTGACCCTGGAATGAACCTGCTATACAAATCATATTACTTCGCCTCCTACCAATGTGACCGCAATAGGTCCTTCTTCATTGACTTTGGGCATAAACAGGTTAAGCTAAGCTTTTGCCAGCTACTGGCCTTACGCCAGAAAGTGCAGGCGATAGATCTATACACCCATTTTGACGAAGAGCTGAATGCAAACGGGGTTGAGATCCTAAGCCTTTGTAACCGGGAGCACCTGTTCATTCTGGACACACTCCAGGTAATCGACCTGAAAGAGCTTATTCGCGCGACCTTTGGAATGCTTGAATTGAATTCCCTGGTAACGTCCTCCTGATCTCCCGCTTTTCTCTGATTTAGATTAGGTCTAAATTTCCTCAACAGGAGGGGATTGAGTTCTATTTTGTTTACTTTTATGAAAAAGTGAAAATTTATGAAAGATCTGGTAAGACAAAAAATAAGTATTAATGTAGATATCATGGATATGTTGAACGAGCAGATCTCGAAAGAGGCGCATTCTTCTGCGGCATATCTTGCTATGGCATCCTGGTGTGACCACAATGGATTGGATAACAGCGCCAAATTCTTTTACGATCAGTCTACAGAAGAACGGGAGCATATGCTCAGGATCTTCAAATTCATTAATGACAACGGAGGCACCGCCTATTCTCCGGAAGTTAAAAATGTGCTGCATGATTTCAACTCCCTGCAGGAGATCTTTGAATCTGCCCTGGACCAAGAGATCATGATCACCAAATCCATTCACAATATCGTACACAAGTGCAGAAAGGTACAGGATCTGGCATCAGAGAATTTTTTACAGTGGTTCGTTCAGGAACAAGTGGAAGAAGAGAATAAGATACGCAGGATCCTTGAGATGTTCGATCTTATGGGTACCGATGGAATCGCTCTTAAATTAATAGACGAAAGAGTCAATGACAGATAGATCTTTCCTGTTAGGAAGGAATAAAAAAAAGGACGCCACGGCGTCCTTTTTTAGTATCTAAAAGTGAGATATTAGTCCCTTCCCATATAGATGCTCAGGAAGTATAATAAGGTCGCCAGGGAACCTACAGCCGCCACCACATAGGTACGTGCCGCCCATTTAAGGGAATCCTCTGCCGCTTTATGCTCTTTGGGGTTTAGCATATCCCCGCTCTCCAGCCATACCAATGCCCGCTTACTGGCATCATATTCCACCGGCAGGGTAATAAAACTAAACAAGGTACCCATTCCAAATAAGATAATCCCTATGAGTAAAATGGTACTACCCATTGCAGTTGTAGCCATTAACATTAAGCCCCCAAAGATCACCCATTGAGAAAAACGGGAGGCGATACTCACTATAGGCACCAACTGACTTCTCATTTGCAACCAGCTATAGGCTGTGGCATGTTGTATGGCATGACCACATTCGTGAGCGGCAACCGCGGCAGCAGCTGCATTTCGCTGTGTATAGACGGCCTCACTCAGGTTAACGGTTTTCTTCGACGGGTTGTAGTGATCTGTCAGCATACCCGGGG
>JBEPWW010000248.1:0-4292 GCA_041642215.1 Salinimicrobium sp.
TTTTTTCCTTTAAGTAGATTATACGACATGGTTCAATTTTTTGGTTTATGTTAAGCTTGTAAATATACAAACATCTTTTAATTTAAAAGGGCTTTTGCGTGCGCCACTGCCGATTCGCTGATATTCTTCCCGCCAAGCATCATAGCCAGCTCTTCAACTCTGGAATCCCCTTGCAGCTCCCTGATATTGGTGATAGTGCTGTTAGCAGCATCTTCCTTATAGATCTTGAAATGGCTAGAGCCTTTTCCTGCTATTTGTGGTAGGTGTGTGATCGCGATCACCTGCATCACCTCTCCCATTTTCTTAAGGATGACCGCCATTTTCTGCGCGATATCCCCCGAAACCCCGGTATCTATTTCATCAAAAATAATGGTAGGCAGTTCGCTGTAAGTTGCCAGAATACTTTTTACAGCCAGCATAATCCTGGAAAGCTCCCCTCCCGATGCCGCCTTCTTTAACTCATTGTAGCTCCCTCCTTTATTAGCGGCCAGTAACCAGCTCAGCCTGTCCCGGCCATTATTGAGAAAGTCTTTTTGCTGTTCCAGTTCAATTTTGAGGCTTGCATTAGGCATCCCAAGGTCTGCAAGGATCGCCTCAGTTTGTTTAATAAATTGAGGAATAACCATTTTACGGCTTTCATGCAGCAGGTTTGCCTGCTCTTCGAGTTCCTTCTTCTTTTCTCCTATCGCCTTTTCTGCACCAAGGATCTCCTCTTCGGCGTTTTCTGAAACTGAGACTTTTTCGGCAAGAGCGGCTTCAATCTCCTTAAGTTCGGCTACAGTGGAAACCAGGTGCTTTTTCTGCAGGTTATACAGGATCTGAAGTTTGCTGTTCACCTGCTCCAACTCTTCCGGATTGGCTTCCACTTTCTCCAGGGCATTCTCCATTTCTGTGGCGATATCATCCAACTCAATGAATACGCTTTGTATTCGATCGTGCAATTGCTGGTAAGCAGCAGAGATCGCAGCGATCTTTTGAAGATTGTTCCGGGCTTCTTTCAGGGAATTGCTCGCCCCGATTTCCTCCTGCTGAATATTGTTCACGGCGGCCCCCAACTGCTCCTTGAGTTGTTCGACATGGCTTAGTTCCTCATAACGCTCTTCCAACTCATCCTGCATCCCCTCTTCCAGTCGTGCCTGTTGGAGTTCATTTAAAAGAAAGAGGTTATAGTCATATTCCCGATTGGCCTGCGCCTGCTCTTCTTTAAGCGTGGACAAGCTCCTTTGAAGTTCTTTGAGTTGGGATAAGCCACGCCTGTAGTTCTTTAACCCTTCTGAATTGTTTCCAAGCGTATCGATCACCATAAACTGGTAATCATTATCCCCCAGGCTCAAGGTCTCGTGCTGGCTGTGGATATCCAGTAAATGTTCCCCCAATGCCTGAAGCGCAGTAAGGTTGGCCGGGGTATCGTTCACAAAAGCCCGGCTTTTCCCCGATGGAAGGATCTCTCTTCGTATGATGGTCTGTTCTTCGTAATCAAGATCTTCTGCCGTAAAAAGCGACTGCAGTTGGTAAGCCGAAATTCGAAAAGTGCCTTCAATAACACACTTTTTTTCAGTATCCCGAATCGCGCTAAAATCAGCCCTTTTTCCCAGCAACAGGGAAAGAGCTCCCAGCATTATTGATTTTCCCGCTCCTGTTTCCCCGGTTATAATCGTGAAACCGCTTTGAAGATCCAGTTTTATGTCTTCAATGAGCGCGTAATTTTTGATTGAAAGTGTTGTGAGCAAAGGTTTATATTTTGGCGTTAAATATACACGAGATTTTTTTCCCAGTCAAAGGTTTTAAAGAGGGCTAATATTCCACTTGTCCTAAAAACAACCGGAATTATCCGCTACCTTAAAACTCCCCATTTTTGGGAGAAAGTAGGGGCCATTCTATTGAGGGCGTCTACCACCTCCCTGGTCTCTACCTGCGGGCCACCGCTAAAGACCTGCTGGATCTCATCGGCCTTGGCGTCAAAAAAGGTGCGCACCAATAGAGAATTTGGACGCCGGTTGTTCATGCTATGGAGGCTAAGTAGAGCAGACGCGATCTTTTGCTTGCCTTCACGGGGCTGCTCATGCATCACATCAAGCCCCTGCCGATGATACGTATAAAGAGTTTTGCGGTAAGCAAGAAAAGCATTAGACAAAAGGTCGGCGTTGAGCCTGTACCGCGAACGGTTGCCATCAGTAGATTTCCAACCCGCATTCCCTCCCTGTTGGGCAGTATTGACAATTTGATTTGCTTCCTGAAAAAACCGGGTGCCGCCTTCTTCTTCAAAAGTATCGGCATCCAGCCCAAGTATGGTCATGACGTAATAACTAATGACCGCAACAAGATTGGAATTGAACTGATTGGGATTATAGTCCAGGGGCTCATATTCGGTATAGCTGAACTGGAACTGCTCATCATTATAGTTAAAGACCGGGCTTATCATGGTCGATCCATAAACGGGCCGGGAAGATTGTACCTGGATCGTTCCTGAAAAGGAATCGCCTTCATATTCGGTTATATTGATGAACATGCTGCACTGAATTTGCTGGTGAGATTGCACATCCTTACCGGTCCATTTTGTCTGGTTGATGAATTCGCTAAGGGAATTCTGAAGCGTCCTAAAAACGGCGACATTGGCCCTCCCGGTCTGTTCAGCATTTACGACCACCTCGCAATTGAGCTCCTGCCCAAAAGAAAAGGTACTCACCAACATGCATAACAGGAAATATTGAACCTTATTCATTCAGCAGCAGCATTAATTCGTTCATTATATCACGGGCTACTTCAGATTTCGGTTTCAGGCCAAAATCTTTTTTCCGCCCATCCTGAAATATAACACAAATTTTATTGGTTTCGGTTTTAAAACCGGCCCCCTGATCATTTAATGAATTCAACACAATAAAATCCAGGTTCTTCCGCTCCAGCTTCCCCAGGGCATTACTCTCCTCATTATCAGTCTCCAGGGCGAATCCAATCAGGACCTGGTTCTTCTTTTTTTTCCCCAGGTTTTCAAGGATGTCCGGGTTTCGCTCCAGTTCAAGAGCAAGATTTTCATTGGCTTTTTTGATCTTTTGGGTAGCCACTGTTTTGGGCCTGTAGTCGGAGACGGCGGCAGCGGCGATAGCGGCGTCCACTGAATCGTAATTCTCCAAAGCTGCCTTGTACATCTCCCGGGCGGACTGGACCCTGATCAGCCTAATGGCCGAATTTGGGTTTTGTAAATGTGTGGGTCCCGAAATAAGCGTTACTTCTGCCCCAAGATTATAAGCCGCATGAGCCAGTTCATACCCCATCTTTCCACTGGAGTGGTTCCCTATAAAACGCACTGGGTCAATGGGCTCATAAGTAGGCCCCGCCGTGATCATTATTTTTTTATTCCGAAGCGGTAGACTTTGCGCTATATGGTCTTCAAGAAAATCAACTATATCTTCGGGCTCTGCCATACGACCTTCTCCCACCAGCCCGCTGGCCAGTTCCCCCGAGGTCGCAGGGATCATCACATTCTTAAATGAAGCAAGGACATCAAAATTTTCTACGGTAGAAGGATGGCGAAACATATCCAGGTCCATTGCCGGGGCAAAATAGACAGGACATTTTGCCGATAAATAGGTGGCCAGCAAAAAGTTATCACTGTTCCCCGATGCCATTTTGGAAAGGGTATTGGCTGTGGCAGGTGCGATGAGCATAAGGTCTGCCCATAAACCAAGTTCCACATGGTTGTTCCAGAGATTTTTCTCATCCTCTTCCCTGGTGAAAGAGAACAGCACTTCATTTTTGGAAAGTGTGGATAAGGTTAGCGGTGTCACAAAATCCCTGGCAGCAGGGGTCATCACCACTTTAACCCGCGCCCCTGCCTTTATGAACAGGCGCACCAGGAAAGCTGTCTTATAAGCGGCAATACCCGCAGTAACACCGAGCAATATATTTTTGCCGCTTAATACAGACATATATTTTATCCTTCGCTTTTGGTATTTCGATGGTAGATCTTGTCTTCTAACCATTCCTGTACAGCCAATGCGTGAGGTTTTGGTAACTTCTCATAAAATTTCGAAACCTCTATCTGCTCCTTATTTTCAAAGATCTCATCCAGGCTGTCGTTATAAGTAGCAAATTCATCCAGCTTTTCAAGTAATTCCTTTTTGATCTCAGAGTTTATTTGATTCGCTCTTTTGGAAATAATAGAAATGGCTTCATAAATGTTATTTGTAGGCGCATCTATGGCATTCTTGTTAAGGGTAGTGGTATTTACCGGTGCGTCAGTCTTCTTTAAATCTATCATCTTCTTTGTTATAAATTTTGTTGTCTTTGTTCTA
>JBEPWW010000249.1:0-4269 GCA_041642215.1 Salinimicrobium sp.
GGTTAAGTATAAAAGATGAGAGCAGCTGCAGTTTTTTCAGGGAGACCCATGTCACCCGGGTGTATGTGACCGCACCCGATCTTACCTGGGTTATGAATGCGAGCAATAAGACGATTGAGAGTATGGGAATGCTAAAATTTCCGGTGATCAGGTTGCGCTCCAATAACAACCAGCATAACCCTGAGATCTACACCAACGGGGATTTCAAACTGGAGCTGGACTCCAGGGTCATTCTCCTGGACGGGGATGATTTTTCGAACTTTTACATCACAGGCAGAACCGGTTATCTCAGTGCCTCATTTTGGTCAGGTGATGGCCGGCTTGAGGCAGCTGGGCTGGTGGCAGATTCTGTTAAGGTGTTCCACCGGGGCACCAACAAGATGATCGTAAATCCTCAATATAAACTGGAGGGGGAGATAAGAAGCACCGGCGATGTGATCTCGGTTACCCGCCCTCCGGTTGTAAAGGTGGAGACGTTCTATACAGGACGCCTGCTTTTCCAGGAGGAATAAAAATCTTACAAAGCCGCCTACTGCCTGCTGTCTAGGGTCAACTCTGCAAATAAATTTTCCAAATTCTTGTTCTTCCTGTTGAGCCTAAGGGTCTTTAAGCCGCTGTCATGAGCGAAATCGAAGACAGCCGGTCTCATGTCTTTTTTCGTTTCAAAAACAAGTTCATAGACGAATCCGCCGGTATTTTTAACTTTCATAAGGAAAGGGAGCCTTTGTAATGCGATCTCCTCAATGCGGTAATCGAATTCCACCTCGATCACCTGCAGGTTGTCATCACGCAGTTCTGCCAGTTTTTTGTCGGCTACGATCTTACCTTTATTGATGATGATCACCCGCTCACAGATCGCCTCTACTTCCCTCATGATATGGGTGGAAAGGAAGATGGTCTTTTGTTTTCCTGTTTGCTGGATCAGTTCCCTGATCTCGACCAGTTGATTGGGATCCAGCCCGGTGGTAGGTTCGTCCAGGATGAGGACCTCGGGGTCATGTAAAAGAGCATTTGCCAGGCCCACGCGCTGCCGGTATCCCTTTGACAGCTGGCCAATCCTTTTGTTGGCTTCCGGGGAGAGGCCCGTTTGCCTGATCACCTCTTCGATCCTGCTTTTTGGGGCTTTATAGAGGGAGGCATTAAATGCCAGGTATTCCCTCACGTACATTTCTGTGTACAGGGGGTTGTGCTCCGGAAGATATCCAAGGCTTTTTTGAGCTTCCAGTTTCTCATCCTTCAGGGAATAACCATTGACAGAGGCTTCCCCTCCAGAGGGCTCCAGATAACCGGTCAGGATCTTCATGAGCGTGGATTTTCCGGCCCCGTTAGGCCCCAGAAAACCCACTATCTCTCCCTTTTTAATGGAGAAGTTAATATCGTCCAGTGCTTTTTGATCCCCGTAAAACTTTGATATTCCTTTGACCGAAATAGACATGGCAGCTTTTTTTTCAAAAGTAAAAGAAGTTTTTTAAAAATGTGGTTTTCAGCAGTACCTAAAATTTTCACGAAAAAATTAGGAAAAATTTTCCCGGGTCTGGATTTAAGTTTTTACATTAGCCATTCAGTTAAGAAAAATGAAGAACCTAATTATCTGGCAAACCCGTTATTATTTTTATTTCTATTTCAGGAATAGGATCGGGAGTGTCATGTAGTTATATCAACCTAATTATATCTAAAATCCCGATGTCTCATCGGGATTTTTTTTTGTTCAAATATGAAGGAAAAAGTAGCCATACAGGGTATAGAAGGTTCCTTTCACCATCAGGTGGCACGGGAATATTTCGGGCAGGATGTGCAGGTGGAAAACTGTCTCTCTTTCACAGAGGTTGTAGGGAACCTGTTATCAGGCACGGCCGGCAAGGCAGTGATGGCCATCGAGAATTCTATCGTGGGATCCATTCTTCCCAATTATACGCTCATGGATGAAAATAATCTCAGGATCATCGGGGAACATTATATTCCTATTTCCATGAACCTCATGGCCATGCCGGGGCAGACCATACAGGATATTAACAAGGTATATTCCCATCCCATGGCTTTGCTGCAGTGCAGGGAATTTTTCGGAAAGCATGGGCATATCAAGCTTGTTGAAGATAGTGACACAGCAGAAGCGGCAAGAAGGATCTCCCGGCGCAAAGAAGCCGGAGTGGCGGCAGTGGGGAGTAAAGCTGCGGCAGGGATCTTTGGACTGGAAATCCTGGCAGAGCAGATACATACTATAAAGAACAATTCCACCAGGTTCCTGATCCTGGATACAGGCGAAGTAGAAGGCAATAAAAATGAAATGGATAAGGCATCCCTGAAATTTGTGCTGGAGAGTAGACGTGGAAGCTTGGTGGAGGTACTGAACATTGTGAGGGACTGTAACCTGGACATGACCAAAATACAAAGTGTGCCGGAGAGAGACACCCCATGGAAATATTCATTTTTTCTTGATGTCACCTTTATGGAAGCAGCAGGCTTTCTGGAGGCAAAGCATCTTCTCGAGAAATTTGTACAGGAGTTGAAAATTTTAGGAACTTATAAAAATAAACGGGTATGATCGCTCAGGCAAACAGATTGCAGCAGGTGGAAGAATACTACTTCTCCACAAAATTACAGGAGGTAAGGAAGCTGGGGACCGGAGAGAAACCCGTGATCAACCTCGGGATTGGTAGTCCTGATATGCCGCCGCCGGCGGAAGTGCTCACGGGACTGAACCACGCGCTGGTTGCGCCACATGCGCACCAGTACCAGCCGTATAGAGGCACTGCCGATTTCAGGAATGCCATTAGGGAATTCTATAAGAAATATTATGAAGTAGAACTGGATCCGGAAAGGCAGATCCTCCCGCTCATGGGGAGCAAGGAGGGTATAGCGCATATATCTATGGCCTTTTTAAATGAAGGGGATGAGGTATTGATCCCAAACCCTGGATATCCCACTTATGCATCGGTAACCAGGCTTTTTGGTGCAACGGCAGTTAATTATGATCTTGGGGAAGAAGGGAACTGGCTGCCGGATCTCGAGCAGCTTGAACAAAAGGACCTGTCTAAGGTAAAGATCATGTGGGTCAACTATCCCAATATGCCAACAGGTGCTGTGGCGGGGGAAACCCTTTTCAGGGATCTCGTTTCCTTTGCCAGGAGAAACAGCATCCTGGTAGTCAATGATAATCCTTACAGTCTCATTCTTAATGAGGATGCGCGGAGTATCCTCAAAGAAGAAGGGGCATTTGACGTGGTCCTGGAATTGAATTCCCTTAGTAAAAGCTTCAATATGGCGGGCTGGCGAATAGGCATGCTCTGTGGTAGTGAGCAGAACATAAATGCAGTTTTAAAGGTGAAGACCAATATGGATAGCGGGATGTTCTTTCCATTACAGGCGGGAGCCGCGGCTGCTTTGAGGCTGTCTTCCGGTTGGTTCAGTCAGCAGAACAGCATCTATGCCCGCCGGAAAGAGAAGATGCTGCACCTCATAAAGGCTTTAAATTGTACCCCCACCAAAGAGCAGGCCGGCATGTTCGTGTGGTGCCGTACCCCGGAAGGTATGACCTCTGAAGAATTCGTGGATTCCTTGTTGTATGAGCACAGTATATTCACGGCCCCGGGGTTTATCTTTGGGAGCAGGGGGGAAGGTTATGTGCGGTTTTCCCTCTGCGCAGCCGAAGAAATTATAGAAGGAGCCCTAAAAAGAATAAGGAAATGATACTACATATAATAGGAACGGGTTTAATAGGCGGGTCCTTTGCACTAGGGATCAGAACAGCTTTTCCCGATTTGGAGGTGAGGGGCTCTGATATGAGCCGATCTAACCTGGACCGGGCAAAAGAGTTGGGTGTCATTGACAGAAGTGCAGAGGTCGACGAGGTACAGGAGGCAGATGTAGTGATCATTTCGGTGCCTGTTGATGCGGCATCCGGCCTGGTGGAACAGGTGCTGGACAGGATCACGGGGGAAACCCTGGTCTTTGATACCGGTTCTACCAAATTGGGGGTATGCAGGGCTGTTAATGATCATCCCAAACGGCGTAATTTCCTGGCCGCACATCCTATTGCGGGCACAGAATTCTCCGGTCCTGAGGCGGCAATTCCCAATCTTTTTGAGGGGAAGACCAATATCATATGCGAGATAGAAAAAACGGCCCCAAAACAGCAGGAGCTGGCTTTAAGCATCTTTAAAGCCCTGAACATGAAAATTCGGTACATGGATCCCGGGTCGCATGACAGGCATATCGCCTATGTATCCCATCTTTCCCACATAAGTTCTTTCATGTTGGGGAAGACGGTAC
>JBEPWW010000250.1:0-4261 GCA_041642215.1 Salinimicrobium sp.
AAAACAGGCTCCAGAATCTTTTGCAGCTGAGAATATTCAATAACAAAGGCATCGTGCCAGTGAATGGATCTTATCTCATGGATATGAAGATCATTTTTTCGGGAAGCCAGTGCGGTATAGGCTTCCCGGTTTTCTTCAGCCAGAAAGAAATAATCTGAATCGATGGTGACGATATGGATACTGGACCTTATTTGTTCCGCTGCCTCCGTATATCTCCCGGTGCCACGGCTGATATCTATTGTGGTAAGCAGATGATTCATCAACCTGTAGGACGCAGGATCATAGCGCGACTCCAGTTTCTGCCCGTGATGCAATAACCATTCATGGACCTTTTTTCCCCGGCTGTCAAATTTTTCTTTTAAAGACCCCGGAGTACGATAAAAGGTCATGGCATGCATACGCGCGTCATGAACGGGAGATACAGAGTTATTAAGGATTTGATCCTGTACTTTGCACTGGGCCAGCACCCATTGTGTGGCTTTATAATCTGTAGCGACAGGGATAAGGTTCTCAATGAGGGCAGGCCGCAGGACAGCCAGCTCCCAGGCGAGTGCTCCTCCAATGGATCCTCCTATGGCCGCGTAAAGCCTCTCAATTTTCAGCTTTTTAAGGCCTTCATCAAAGATACGGGCTACATCGTGCAGGGTGAACTCGCTGTAGTTCTGGATCAGATTTTCTTTTTTACCGTCAAATCCGTTGCCCGGTATATTGAAACAGAGCACGGTGTAATAACGGGTATCAATGCATTTTTCCGGTCCTACGAGATCTTTCCACCAGCCATTTTCTCCGGTGACGCGGGAATTGCCTGTAAGAGCATGGTTGACCAGCACAACCGGTGCCGTATGAAGTGCAGGGCCAAAAATCTCAAAAGAAAGACACATTTTTTGCCTGGTACCGGCAGTATGTTCAAAAGCGGAAAGGGTGATGTCCTGTAGCATATTTTATTTTTTAATGGCAGCAGAAAGGTATGGAAAAACCTTTCTGCTGCGTTCAACAACTAAGATCGCTGTATGGTGTTTTTCCCGATCTTTAAAAAGGCTTCTTTCAGGTCATTCTTGAGATCTTCAATATTTTCCAGGCCAACCGAAAGCCTAATGAGATCTTTTGTCACTCCCGTGGATTCCTGCTCAAGGTCGTTCAATTGCTGGTGAGTGGTACTGGCCGGGTGAATGATAAGGGACTTTGTATCCCCGATATTGGCCACCAGGGAGAAAATTTTGGTCTCATCAGCGATCACTTTAGCCGATTCAAAGCCACCCTCTACCCCAAAGGTCAGGACTCCACTCTGGCCGTAGGGCAGGTATTTTTTCGCAAGCTCAAAATACTCGCTGGTCTCCAGCCCCGGGTAATTCACCCAGGTCACCTCGGGTTGCTCCTGTAGCCATTTTGCCAGTTCCAGGGCGTTTTCACTATGCTTTTTGATCCTGATCTCCAGGGTTTCCAGGCCCTGTAGGATCTGAAAAGCATTCAGCGGACTCAAAGCCGCCCCGTGATCCCGCAAGCCTTCGATACGAACTTTAGCAATAAAGGCTGCTTCCTGCAGGGCCTCATGATATATCAGGCCGTGGTACCCTGGAGAAGGTTCGGTGAATTCGGGAAATTTGCCATTGGCCCAGTTGAACTTTCCGGCATCAATGATGGCTCCACCCAGGGCAGTGCCGTTCCCGTTAATATATTTGGTAAGGGAATGGATCACGATATCGGCACCGTACTCAATAGGTTTTACCAGGGCAGAAGTGGCTACCGTGTTATCCACGATAAGCGGGACCTTATGTTCTTTGGCATAGGTTGAAATACCACCAATATCCAGCACATCAAGACGCGGATTTCCCAGCGACTCAATAAAGAACACCCTGGTGTTCTCACGGGCGGCTTTCCGGAAGTTCTCAGGATCTGATGGGTCTACAAAGGTGGTGTTGATCCCGAAGCGGGGCAGGGTGACATTGAGCAAATTATAGGTGCCGCCGTACAGGCTTCGGGAAGCCACGATATGATCTCCTGCCCTGAGCAGTGTCAAAAGGGCCGTATTGACAGCTGCCGTACCGGAAGCCGTTACTACAGCAGCGATACCTCCTTCCAGCGCCGCCAGCCGTTGCTCAAGAATGTCATTGGTTGGATTGTTGATTCTGGTATAGATAAAACCCGGTTCTGCCAGGGAAAACAGGTTGGCGGCATGGTCTGAATTTTTAAAGACATAAGAGGTTGATTGGTAGACAGGAACAGCTCGTGTTCCCGCGTTTGCTATTACATCGTGTCCTGCATGCAGGGCTTTGGTCGAAAAATTTTGTTGTGTACTCATGGTTCTCTGTTTTTATTGTTGATTTTTCATTGAATTCTGCTTCGGTTGGGTTCTATTGTTTATCATTTTCTGGTCCTCATGTGTGGTTGATTTCTGCCAAAAAAAAATCCCTTTGGCGCTCTTGCCAAAGGGATTTTTAGAAATATAAACACAAACTAAAATTAAATCCTCATCTTTTGGCAATAACCGCGGGTGGTGTACATCATCGACATACACATCAGCATTCCACACATCATTTGATTTATTGCCTTTACTAGTTTCATGTTGATTTTTTGGTCACCTCCCATTCTTTCTGCGGAAATGGGTTCTTTTGATAATTTTTGTTTTTCTGCCTTTGCAGTTCTTTATAAATAAAAAAGCCGCTGCGGTGGCAGCGGCTTTTTACAAATATCTTTTCAGGATCATGCAATACAGCGCGCTGCGGAAAGTCTCCACATCATACGCATCATATTACAATTTACCTGGTACATTATCTTCTTTTGTCTACAGCAAAGTTAACGACAGAAAAATTTAGAATCCAAACAGGATCAACAAAAATTTCAAATTTTTTACAAACTGCCTGATTAACATCTGTAAAATTTACCCCAGATACTCTCATAAGGTTTTAAGAAAAAACACGGCTCTGGTATAAAACTATATTAAAAAACATCTTAGCAAACCCAATTCGTTTTACTTTTGCAATACACTAATTATCAGTTAATTATTAATCCGAGGCGCCTTTCACACGGAGCCTCAAAAATACACATCGGTTATGAAAAAATTTCTATTTTTAGTCTCTGTCGTGCTTCTGGGAATTCCCGGGATCACCTATGCCCAACTGGCACAGGGAAATTTTATGGTGGGAACAGATATCGGAAGCGGACTGGTGAACCCCGCCAGCACCGGCTTGTTTAGCATGAATTTTGGATTGAACGAGGGCGCCGGATATAATATTGGTCTCAGTCCAAAGGCTGGTTACTTCTTTACCGATAATTTTCTTCTGGGTGCCGTCGTAAACCTGGGATTTACCAAATCTGCAGAACAGAACGGCCAATCCACTAAAACCACGGTATATGGAATCCAGGCCCTGTCAAGGCACTACATCAATCCGGAAGAAGCAGATATGCAAAACCTCGCCAACAATGGCCGCTTTTTCATAGAATTAAACGCGGGCGTTTCTGGCGTGAATATCAAAGACGGCTCTACCACCAATGGCTTTGGGTTTGGATTTGGCCCGGGATTCGCGTATTTTCTAACTCCAAATGTGGCTTTTGAAAGCACGCTAAAATACAATGGTCTTACCGGAGCCGGAAATGAAGATCACCAGCATGCCCTGGGTTTAAACGTAGGGATCAATGTGTACTTCACCCGCTCCACTGCAGAAGGAGCCATTGAAGATTTTGAATGACATGCTCCCCAGAGGCAGGATTTTCTTTTTGAACAGCTTTTCCAATATTAAGAACTGTTCTTTATCTTCCTGTCGATTTTACGATAGCTTCGCTTTCTCCGTATCTTCTTATGGATTTCCGGCAGAAGCACAACAGCTTGCCTTTTCCTGGCTTCGACCCTGTAATATCCGCAAAAGAGATCTTCCTGAACATTCCTTTTTCCTAAATAATTATTTAAGGGGGGTTGCTTTCATGCAATTTTCATACATTTGCTGCCGACTTATTACAGGGAATGATTTGACTGATTGCAACCCTTATAAAATGCTAAAGCAGTGAAAACTCCTCTAGCGCTTCACGTCAAATTTCATTCTGAAATTAAATATTAAAAGACGAAGCATGGCCTATTTATTTACTTCAGAAAGTGTATCTGAAGGACACCCGGATAAGATTGCCGACCAGATTAGTGATACCCTTTTAGATTATTTTATTGCCTTTGATCAAGATTCAAAAGTCGCCTGTGAAACACTGGTTACCACAGGACAGGTGGTTCTTGCAGGCGAGGTGAAATCTTCCACCTACCTCGATGTACAGCAAA
>JBEPWW010000251.1:0-4256 GCA_041642215.1 Salinimicrobium sp.
CCCCGGCACCTACATTCCTGCTGAACACGCCCGAGGAATGGGCCTGTTTTCCCTCCACGTACAGGCTCCAGCCGCTGGAACCGCGGCGGGCGACCGTGGCATAGTCCATACCCGAGGCGGTTTCAAAGCCCAGGGCGATATCACTCTTTTTTGCAGCCTCCACCAGGTCCCGGCGGCTGATCTCCACCGGCTGTCCCGGTTTCTCCTCATCTCCCGTAAAGGCAACAATGATGTTTTTATCCTGCAGCTCTCCGGCGGCATGCATGGCCCTGAGCGCGTAGATGATCATGGCGTTACCGCCTTTCATGTCATTGGCAGCGGGGCCATACCCCGTATCCCCTTCCCGGCGAAAGGTCTGGAACTCATGGTCTTCTTCAAAGACCGTATCCAGGTGCCCGATGAGCAGGATGGTCTTCCCCCGGCCACCCTTCATTTCGGCGAAAAGGTGAGGCCCCCTGTTGAGGCTATCGGGCAGGGAGATGAGACGGGTCTCAAATCCCAGGGCATCCAGTTCTTTTTGGTATAGCTCTCCCACTTTACGAACCCCTTCGGGGTTGAGGGTACCGCTGTTGATATTTACGCTTTTTTCAAGAAAGTCAATCTGCTCCTGCTCATGTTCCCGCAGGTATTTGACCATTTCTTCTTCGCTGGAGCTGATCTCCTGCGCCCGAAGACCGGCTATAAACAGGAAGAGCAGCAAACTGATCTGAATTTTCATAATGAGGATTTTTTCGTGTTCCTCAAATATAAAAGAAAATACGGGTCTTCTGCTCCCCGGGATCTAATGGCAGTATTTTGTATGGACGCAACATGGAAATCCTTTATGAAATTTTTGAAGTGAAGGGTTTAAAACGCTAATTTTTAGTGAAATAACGTTGAATTAACAGTTTTGAGAGCACTTAGTCTTAAATTAGTTTTTGTTAAACATTAAAAAATAAATGTTATGAAATTGATGCCTAAAACTTTATACTCATCGATGCTGGCGCTGCTGTTTATGTTCTTCACCGGGACTATAACCGCCCAGACCGATGATGACGACATGATGGACGACCGCGATGAGATCGTGGATCAGGAAAAGAAGCAGGAATTAAAAAATGATGCCGAGGAGGCAAAAAGGGCTTTTATACAGGAAGATCCGCGAATGGAGGAACACCTCAACAATGCGGTAGGTTATGCCATTTTCCCTAATGTAGGGAAAGGCGCATATATTCTTGGTGGTGCCGCCGGAAACGGAGTCGTGTATGAGAATGACGAAGTAGTGGGCTTTGCCGAACTCAGGCAACTGGATATTGGTCTGCAGATAGGTGGCCAGGCTTTTCGTGAAATTATCATTTTCAGGACCCAGCAGGCCCTTGACCGGTTCAAAGAAGGCAATTTTGAATTTGAAGGAAGTGCTTCTGCCGTGATCTGGGATAAAGGTAAAGGAGAAAGCATACAGTTCCAGGACGGAGTAGGAGTCGCCCTCATGCCAAAAGCCGGTGCTATGGCCGGAATTTCAATTGGCGGGCAGAAGTTCAACTATGGAGGTGAAATGTAAGGAAGGAAGCGTATAATAGTAAACGAAGAGGCCGTCTCAAAAGCTTAATTTACGTCAACCTGAACTCGTTTCAGGTTCTTTTAAGTGCTGTAAAACAGACTAGTATGATTCTGATATTAATTCAGAATGACGATCTTAACAGCTTTATACACGGCCTATTTTGTTGCTGTGCCCGTCCTGACTATTCATCCGGCTCTTCAAACATGGTTACAATCAATTCACTAATTGTGGGATGAATGTGCACGGCATCACGTATGATGGTATAAGGGGCGCCGGCATACATGATGTCGATTATGCTGTGAATGTATTCATCTGCCCCGGGGCCAAGAAAACTGGCTCCCAGTATATGGCTGCTTTCTTCTTCCACGTAAACCTTCATGATCCCTTTGGTTTCCCCCATCTCCTTTGCCCTGGCTACCTTACTCATAGGCATGGAAAAGGTCCTGTAGGGGATCTTCCTGCTTTTGATCCCGGCTTCATTCAAGCCAACCCTGGCCAGGGCAGGATCTATGAAGGCTGCGTAACAGGGAATTCGGTCAGAAAGATATCTTTTCCTTTCTCCCGAGACATGAGAGACGGCGATCTGGAAATCATTATAGGAGGTATGGGTAAATGCTCCCCGGCCGTTACAGTCGCCCAGGGCATAGATATGTTCCAGGTTCGTCTGCAGCCGGTCATTGACCTCAATAAAGCCCTTGTCAGTGGTATTGATCCCGGCTTTTTCCAGCCCCAGGTCATCTGTATTGGGTTTCCTGCCGGTAGCGATGAGGAGGTGCGAGCCTTTTACTACAGGCGGCCCTTCCTCACAGCTCAGGTGGGCTTCTATCCCGGTATCGGTATTGTTGGCTTTGAAACATTCGGCCTTTAGCCGAATGTTGATGCCCTCCTGTTCCAGTATTTCGGCGATCATTGCTGAAATGTCTTCGTCTTCCCCGCCCATGAGCCGTTCCCCGCGTTCAAAGATGCTGACCTCACTCCCAAAGCGGCGGAACATCTGCGCGAATTCCAGGCCTACATAACCACCTCCCACGATCATTAAATGTTCGGGGATCTCTTCGAGTTCGAGAATACTTCGGTTGGTAAGCTGATCCACATCTTCAAAACCTTCGGGAATAAAGGGACGCCCGCCAACATTGATATAGATGCTGTCGGCGGTTAACTGCTCTCCGTTCACTTCTATGGTGTGGGCATCCACGAAGCTGGCTTTTCCCCGGTAGAGGCTGATGTTTTCATTGGTACTGAGCCTTTTCTCCCAGGAGTCCCTGGAGGACTGGATGAGGTCATCTTTTCGGGCTTTGATCTGTTTCAGGTTTACCTTTATGACCCCTTCTGCCGTCACTCCAAGTTCGCTGCTGTTCCGGGCGACGAAGGCTCTGCGCGCACTGGCCACATAGGCTTTTGTGGGGGTGCAGCCTGTATTGACACAGGTGCCGCCCAAATGGTTTTTTTCAATAATGGCTGTTTTATACCCCGCTTTGGCAAGGCTTACGGCCAGGGGAGGCCCGGCCTGTCCTGCTCCTATGATGATGCTGTCGTACTTCATAACCTATGCTCCCTGTCCTACATTCTGCATGAGGCCCCCATCGATGACGTAGGTGGAGCCCGTGACATAATCGGCGTCGGGAGAGGCGAGGAAAACCGCCAGCCTGGCAATTTCTTCCGGTTTGCCTGCCCGTTTCATGGGTACGTGGGATGTTTGTTCTTTTCTCTTTTCTTCATCTTCCTTTGCCTCTTTGTTCATGGGGGTGAGGATCATTCCCGGAGCGATATTGTTTACATTAATGCCGTCCTCAGCCAGTTCCAGGGCAAGAGTGCGGGTCAGGTTCCTGATACCGCCTTTAGAGCAGTCATATCCCGCAGCGCCGGGCATGGGGATCTCTTCATGCACAGAGGACATATTGATGATCTTGCCGCCGCCGCCTTTCTCCTTCCTTATGTTGATGAACCTCCTGGCGCAGAAAAAATAGCCGTACAGATTGGTCCTGATGACCTTATCCCATTTTTCTGTAGAAAGATCGGCTACAAAATCCCCCTGCGCATTGAGGGCGGCATTGTTCACCAGGATATCGATACTGTCGAATTCCTGCAGCGCCCGGTCGAACATATGTGCTACCTGGTCTTCGTCAGAAACATCCAGTTTGATGATGATCCCTCTCCTGCCTTCCGCTTCCACCTTTTCAAGGGTCTGTTGCGCACCCTCTTCATCTGAATGGTAGGTGATGATCACATCTGCCCCCTCCTTTGCGAAGGCGATCGCAGTGGCCTGCCCGATCCCGGAATCTGATCCCGTTATAAGGGCCACTTTTCTTTCCAGTTTTCCCATAGTCGTGAAATTTTATTTTTGAATAGCTTCAATCGAATGAATAAGAATCTACTGAAGAATTATGAAAACCCCTGTTAATTAAATGATAATTAAGCAATTGATATGTGATCAAAAATTCCAAGAAGGCTATAAAACAAATGAAGAGGCAGAAGGAGCAGGGCGTCCGGTCCCGTAAAAAATCCTGGATAAAGCCCCCACGGATTAGGAGGGCGTTCATAAAATGACGCGTGTAAATGTTTCCACTATAACAAAATGCGGTTATATTTGTGTAGGGGTGATCCCACAGCATAATTAAGAATTCCCGGATTGAGAAATATACTGTTTTTTCTCCTTTTGTTTACCCGGTCTCTCACAGGTCAGGAATTACCTCCTGTCCTGAATTTTGACCCCAATGAT
>JBEPWW010000252.1:0-4239 GCA_041642215.1 Salinimicrobium sp.
TTCCAGAACGCTTTTCCCACTATTGTCGCCTATTGCAGATCCATTGGTCTCAACCTCAAGACAGATCTGATCCCGGTGGTCCCTGCCGCCCACTACCAGTGCGGGGGAATTACGGTAGACCGGCATGCGCGTACTTCGGTGACCCACCTTTACGCCTCGGGGGAATGTGCCCACACCGGCCTGCACGGTGCAAACAGGCTTGCTTCCAACTCCCTGCTCGAAGCCCTGGTATATTCGCACCAGGCCTGCCGGGCCGTTCTGACAGAACTGGATGAAATCCCCCACCCACAGCTCCGGCAAAAAGCCCGGCTTCTTATGCTGGAACAGGAAGCCGATGATGAGATCATAGAAAGCCTCCGGCTACGCCTGAATGAGATCATGACCTATGACCTTATACATGCTTCAGGGAAAAGACGAAAAAAAGAGGCCCGGGAGCATTTGGAAAACCTGAAGCAGGTTCTGGGCCATTACCCGCCATTCAACACTGGGACCCCCGCCTTCTACGAACTTCGAAACATGGTACAGACTTCGTTGCTTATACTCGATGATGCGATAAAATTTGCGACCAAAACGAACAGGAATCTGCCCAGTGGCTCTTTAGAAGTAATTTAACATTTCTTCTATTCCTCCTAAACGTTTAAAATTAATGTTCTATAATTGTGGCTGCAATAAATTAAGCCCCCTTTAGTTATGCCAATTGTTAAGAGAAAAACCGCTTCCAAAATCAGGAAGACCCACCGCTACCTGGGAATATTCATCGGCCTACAGTTCCTTATGTGGACCATAAGCGGACTTTACTTTAGCTGGACAGATATCGACGAGATCCACGGCGATCATTTCAGAAACGCTGAAATGGCACCCGTACATTTTGAAGACCTGCTAAGCCCTTCTGAAGCTACAGGGATGCAGATCCATTCCGTAGCCCTGAAAGAGATAGCGGGAGAACCGTTTTACTGGATCAACCACAGCATGCTGCACCACGCCCGAACGGGGGAAATGAAACATGACCTCACCGAAGCCGAAGCCCTGGCGATCGCAGAAAAAAACATGATGAACGGCCTCGAAGTGGAAGGGGTGGAAAAGATCACCTCCACGGGCAAACACCACGAATACCGGGGAAGACCTTTGCCGGCCTGGGTGATCTCCTATGATACCCCGCAAAATATCAAAGCTTACGTATCTGTCGCAGACGGCTCGTTTCAAACCCTTCGCCACCGCGACTGGCGCTGGTTCGATTTCCTGTGGATGACCCACACCATGGACTATGAAGGCCGGGATGACTTCAACACCTTTGTGCTAAGGGCTTTTTCCCTGCTGGGCCTTATCACCGTCTTCAGCGGATTCCTGCTTTGGTTCATTTCTTCTCCCAGGATGATCAAATGGCTGGGAAAAAACAAGAAAAAGACTAAAGTCGGGAGACGGTAGGTGGTTGATAGGCGATAGGCGAGAGTTGGGAGTTCGGAGGTTTTTTTTCCCACGAATCCAGGAACATTTTTGATCCATCCCTGCTGTTTTCCATTATGATGTGAGGCTGTAGGTAACACAAAGTGAAAGATGGCAATAGCCAGTCGATAATCTCCTGATTTTATGTGTATTACATCTTAACTCAATGCTGATTTGGCTATTTTTGCGGAATACTCATAGGCTTTACAACTACATTTTCAGCTGAATTCTAAACTACCGTCTAAAGTCTACCGTCTACCTTATTGTACTTATCCATATGATACTTCCTGATGTGTCGCTTTACATATAGAAAACGGGCCAGCCCGATAATAAGAATGATGGGGGCGATAATAAGCAAAAAGACACCCAGGTCAAACATATCTTCCAGAACCTGCACCCGCAGGATAGCTACCCCCGAGCCCAGGATCACGATAAAGGTGCGGAAGTAAGCAAGAAAGGTCCTTTCATTGGCCATTCTGGTGCGATCAATGGCCAGCCAATCCCTGGTGATCAATTCTTCTTTCTTGGGCATATTGTCTCTGTTTACGGTGTGACCTGGCTCACGCGGAGAACGGAAAGTGGTCACCATAGTAAAGATATAAATTTATATAAAGATGTTCTCCCTCTGCAGGCATAAAACCACCTGCTCTCCGGCAGGCTATGGCAGCACATGTTCATAAATGGCAATAAAATGGCTAAAGCTACCCAGGAGCACGAAAATATGAAAGACCGCGTGATTGTATGGGATACGGTGAATACTGAACAAAACGGCTCCGAGAGTATAAAAAAGCCCTCCGCCGAAAAGCCAGAAAAGACCATCTGCAGAAAGGTTGTCGATGAGAGGCCCTATAGCGAAGATGATGATCCATCCCATGGCTACATACATGATCGTGGAAAGCATCGTGTATTTTCCGGTAAAGAAAAGCTTCAGGCTTATTCCCGTCACAGCCATGGCCCACACGACGCCAAAGATTATCCAACCGGTCGTTCCGCTAAGGGTGATGAGGACAAACGGCGTATAGGAACCGGCGATGAGCACGTAAATGGCAGCGTGGTCAAAAACTTTCAACCGGAACCTGCGCTCCGGGTCTTTCGCACTGTGATATAAGGTGGAGGCCGCATATAACAGGACCATACTCACCCCAAACACCATGAAGCTGAGCATGGACACCAGATCCTCGTTTTCACGGGCACGTGCAAAAAGAAGGAAGAGCCCTATAACACTTAGTACCAGGCCCAGGGCGTGAGACCATATGTTGATACGCTCTTCAATAGGGGGATATGCTTTAAGACCGGTTCGCTCTGCCACGTGTTATTCTTTATCAGGTAAAATTACAGACATTTTTACAAATGAAGCTCCTGTATTTCCCGATATAGGTCGCGGTAAAGCCCTATCTACTCGTTACACAGGCCGCAAACCCGGTCATTATTTACCTTTTCTTCCATATTTTCCTACTAAAATTTTTTCTTCACAGACCCGTTTTACTGAGTCAACCCCAATGTACCGATAAGGATTCCAGGTGTTTACGCCTACCCTGCAGCAAACAAAAACCCGATGAAATACCAAATTCTTGGATTAAATGTCAGGAATTAGAAAAAAAAGTTTACTTTAGTCTTTGAATTTGCATTCAAGATGCCTTAAACCGCTAAAAAATGGATTTAATAATCGTACTTGTTTCAATAGATGTCATCGCATCAAAGTTCCTGGACTCATACATTACATCTACCCGGTTAGAGGCTTTTCGTCGTAAAAGAAATCCATTGTATACAAAAGTGTTGCAAAAAATGGGTATTGAAAACGATATCTGGCTTTCGATGTTCCTTACCGTCCTTCTTGTGGGCGTGGGTATTTACTTCCTGAATGCTTATTTCGCTGTTGCTGCCTTCCAGGTGCTCTACATTTTTACCTGTCTTTTCACCACGGTATTAAACCTGGGTGCTGCCCATAGCAACTACTTCGGAAGACAAAATTTCATTACAGAAAAACTTCTGCAGGTTCAGAAGGTAAGAGCCTAATCTATCCGGGGCTTTTGAAAGACAGCCTCTACCCTCGTTTTTTACTACCTTAAACAGAAACTAAGGGATATCCCCTATTGGATACCAGCCTGATATTCAGTAAATTTTGATTATAGAATTAAAATGAACTGCTATGAAGATATTTCACTGCCGGGATGCCGGCTTCGACTGCGACGAGGTGATCCGTCATGAATCTGAAGGTTATGTAATGGAACAGGCAGCCCGTCATGCCCAGGAGGCCCACGGGGTTACCATGGATAGTGAAACGGCCTGGGAATACAGGAGTTTGATCAGGGAAGAATGATCCTCCATCCAACAACCAGCCATGATTTCAATTCATCTAAAGCCGGAAGAGCAATTCAAAAAAGCACTACCTGTCCCGTCTGCAGTATTCCGGAAACCTAATCCTAAATAAATCATACTGACTTATGAAAAAAACTAAAGCAGCAGCAGAATTAATGGTGATAATCTTTTCTTTCGGATTATTCCTGACCTCCTGTAATCAGAACAAACGTAACCAGGAGCCCGAAGATCATGAACGGCAGGTGCAGACCACGCCAGAAGATACTTTAGAAAGAACCTACCAGGCCCGGATCTCCTCTCTAAATGAAAGCGCCAACCAGGATCGACAGGTTTCAGGAACCGTAAGCCTGGAAATCCAGGGAGACCAGTTGCGGATAACAGTTGAAGCCAGTGGTCTCGAACCGGAAATGATGCACCTGCAGCACCTTCATGGTTCTAAAGAAGGAACGGACTCCAGTTGCCCTGATTCCAACGCCG
>JBEPWW010000253.1:0-4228 GCA_041642215.1 Salinimicrobium sp.
CTGAACCAGCCTTTTAAAAAATTAAATAAAAACTATTGTGAGTGCTGGGTAGAGTTACTATCTTTGACCAAGATTCAAAAATCAGGAAAATCATGTTTGAATTTGAACAATATCTAGGTTTCTTAGCCTTTCTGATCATTTTACTCATCGGGTTTTGGGTAATGCTTTTTTTAACAGCCATTATCCCTTACTGGATAGGAGGGGCGGTTAAAGAAATGCTGGATGAAAGAAAAGAGAAGAAACGCCTGGAAAAGGAAAAAGTATAAAAAGAAAGGACTTGAAAAAGTCCTTTTTTTTATGCCTTTTCTTGACATTTAAATAAAAAAGGAGCCGTCCCTAAAGACGGCTCTTCTGTTGACTAATAAACAATTCTAAAATTCTCCTTCTCCTTCATCCTGGTTATTATCTTCCCCGCGTCGGTTTCTTTGTTGATCCCTCTTTTGCTGATTGAAGCGATAGGTGAACGAAAGGGTGATGGTACGTTGTCTCCACTGGAATTCACTTTCCCTGTTGAAAAATTCTGTGGTAGTGAATGAATTTCTTTTTCGGCTGTTAAATACATCCCGAACGTTCAGGTTCAGGGAAGCGTTTTCATTGAACAGGTCCTTATTGAGGGCCACGTCCATTGAAAAGATGCCCTCGGTTTTGGTTTGGGCATTTTCTGAAGGCCCCCGGTAGAATGCATTGGTTTGCCACTGGATCTTGGCGGGTAAAGTGATTTGTGAAGAAAATCTTCCGAACCAGCTGGTATTTTTAGCTCCGTAATTTATGCCGTTATATTCCCCGTCAGTGTCAAACTGAAAAAAATTGAAACTTCCGTTTAGACGTAACCATCTGGCCGGGTTGTAAAGAAGTCCGGCTTCAGCTCCAATGCGTTGATTGGTGGAAAGGTTGATAGGAATAGTTCGAATGATCTCAATGCCTTCTGAAGTCGTTTCCCCTGTACTTTGCTCCACCCTTTCAAAAGAATCGGTCTCCAGCTGATAGTAAACTGAAGAGGTGAGGGTTATTTTATCCCATCTTTTCAGATAGCCCAGATCGAATGCATTTGCAAAAGCAGGGTCAAGATTTGGGTTTCCCTGAAATATATTGGTACGGCTGGCCCTGGATGGAAAAGGATTTATGAACCAGCTCCGCGGCCTGTTGATCCTTCTGTTATACCCAAGGCTAATATTCTCTTTTTCTCCAATTTCATAGATAAGATTTACTGTTGGGAAAAGGCCAAGGTAATTGTTGTCGAAATCTGTATCGATAGGGATCCCGAACTGCTCCTGTAATTCAGCTTCGGTCATTTCAGAATCGATCTTTCCTTTTAGCTGAGTGTTTTCCAGACGAAGCCCCAGGAGGAATGAGAAATCCCCGAACTTATTTCCGTATTGGGAATAAAGGGAATTCACATTTTCAGTATAAGTGAAAACGTTGGATAGAACTGAAGGCTGTAGAACTCCACTGGCTTCATCTTCCAATAAGAGCTGGTAATCTGTGACCTGTTCTTCAAAATTACCGCGGTACCCGGCCTCGAACTGGGCGTTTTCCCCTATTGGTCTCACATAGTCGGTCTGGATCAGGAATTCATTTTGGGTTTCTTCAGTATATTCCTGTTCTCTTGGAATGAACGGTAAATCCTCTGCCGCATTGAACTGTATATCCTCATTGATCCATGAACGCCCTACTTCCCTGTCATTCTCGTACTGGAAATCGGCTGTTAGTTCATGACCGCGGTTGTTAAATTTGTTGATGTAGTTAAGGGCGAATTGGTAGCTGTTGTCTTCTTCTGTAACACTTTCTCTCCGTAAGGTCTCCTGGGAAAGATTTCCCCCGCGGAACCGGCTGCTTATATTTTCTGAAAGATCTTCATCTTCCCCGTACCGATAAAATCCCGATGCGGTAATGGAGGACTGTTCAGTTAGGAAATACTCGATGCCCAGGTTGGTGTTGAAGTTTCGGTTGAGCCTTTGGACATCACTGTCTTCAATAACCCGGTCAAATCTTGGAGCAATTACCTGGCCCTCCTCATTGATCCTGGAAAAGTATTCTGTATTCGAAAAAGATGTTCTTGGGGCATCAAAGTAACGAAAGCCGGTAGTGTTGAAAATATTGAATTTATCGGTACGAAGGTTTACATTAGTAGAAAGGCCTACCTGGTCAGGATGCCCCAGCCTCACACTTGCCGATCCATTGAAGCCCAGTGTTTTTTCTTTCTTCAAAATGATATTAAGGATACCCGCCGTACCTGCAGCGTCATAACGCGCTGAAGGGGAGGTGATCACTTCCACCCGCTCAATGGCATCTGCCGGCAACTGCGAAAAGACATCGGTGTTGCCAAAACCGGCCATGGCAGATGGCTTGCCGTTTATTAAGATACGTACGTTCTCATTTCCCCTAAGGCTGATGCCTCCTTCAATATCTACAGATACTGAGGGAACATTGTTAAGCGCATCGGCAACTGTACCCCCCGCTGTGGTTAGGTCTTTTCCTATATTATAGATCTTTTTATCCAGACGTACTTCAACCTGCGTAGTTTCTGCAGTCACTATGACCTCTTCAAGTTCTCCTGCGGCCATTCCCAATGTGATGGTTCCCAGGTCCAGATCACCGGATATTTCCCGCCTGGAAAAATTCTTTGGTTCAAAGGAGATAAATTCTACATTTATATTATAAGTACCTTGTGGAACATCGATCGAGAAGGTTCCATCTGGAGTCGTAATGCCTCCTGTTAGTTGAGAAGGATCATTTGTGTTTGTGAAGGATACGGTCGCGTATTCCAGGGGAACCCCAGACTCGTCCACAACCTTACCCGTTACGGTATGCTGTGATCGTTGTGCGTATGCTGAAAAAGTGAAGAATAGTAAAAAAATAATGGCACTGCATGACAAGTGCCTTTGTTTTCTGGAGATCATAATTGGTTTTTAATATATGACCTCCGTAAAACAAAAAGGTTTAATTGAAACCCGAAATTTTTATTGGATTTTTCTGGTCCGGGCTTTTTGCTTTTTCCCCTGTTTTCTGATTCGCTCCTGTGAGAGTTTAATGTAGCGGTCGTACTGAGGTGCTGTAAGGATATTGCGCATTGCGCCATATTCTTCCCTTTGCAATGCCCTTAATCGCTCATTTTTGGCTTCTTCCCTCATTTTAGATTGGATGAGGCGGTTCTTTTTTATGGCGAACTCAATGATCCTTTTTTCCATGAGGTTTTTTTGTTTATCGCTAAGGGCCAGTTCTCTTTGCCATTTTTCAGCAGCCTCTCCGGCTACTTCTTTAAGTTCGCGGCTGGGCTTCTCCTGAACGATATTTTGTGAGAACGCCATAAAGGTCGCGAGAAAAGCTACCGAAAAAGCAAGTATAATTTGGTTTTTCCTGTTCAGGTTCTTCATTTCTAGGCTTTTTCTTTAAAAATAAAGAACGAAGGTTTTTCCGCCGTTAAACCGGCGTTAAAAGATAGGGACTCTCCTGTAAATTAGTGTTAATTGATTAGCCTGGAAATATGTTCTACAGGCCGTCCAACAACAGCCGAATGCTCTGTTTCCACGATTGGTCGCTGTATAAGTTTTGGGTTCTGGATCATAACCCGTACCAATTCCCGGTCGCTTATGTCCTTTCCCTTGAATTCTTCTTTCCACACCTTCTCGTCTCTGCGTACCAGTTCAATTGGAGCCATTCCCAGTTTCTCCAAAAGTTTCGTGAGCTCTTCTTCTGTTAGCGGGTCCTTAAGGTATTCCCGAATTTCAAAATCTTTGCCTGATTCCTTTAAAACTTCCAGACCTTCCCTGGATTTCCTGCAGCGAGGGTTATGGTAAATGGTTATCATATTGCGTTTATCTTTTCTGGTTCTCTTTTTTTTTTTTTGATTTTGGGGCTAATCCACTTTCTGTCCCATCATCATGAGAAATGCTTTTAGAAACTGGTCAATTTCTCCGTCCATAACTGCTTCTATGTTCCCGGTTTCTTCCCCTGTTCGCACATCCTTCACCAGTTTGTAAGGGTGCATCACGTAGTTCCTGATCTGGGAACCCCACTCGATCTTCATCTTAGAATCCTCGATCTCCCTGCGCTGAGCTTGCTGTTTCTGAAGTTCGATCTCATAGAGCTGGCTCTTTAAAAGCTGCATGGCTTTGGTCTTGTTCTCCAGCTGAGAGCGCGTCTCGGAGTTTTCAACAACAATTCCGGAGGGGGCGTGGCGCAAGCGCACGGCTGTTTCCACCTTATTGACATTTTGACCACCCGCACC
>JBEPWW010000254.1:0-4215 GCA_041642215.1 Salinimicrobium sp.
TTTCTTCACGATAACCTGCATGTTCTTGATCTGGTAAAGCTCCAGGTTCTTTCCGGCGAAGGTGAACACATCCCCGGGATTGAGTTTGGAGATGAACCACTCCTCGATACTGCCAATATACCCACCCCCAAGGTATTTCACCGCAAGCACCGCATCACTCACTATGGTCCCAATCTGTAGCCGGTGTCGCATGGCGATCCCCCTATTGTTCACTTTGAACCGTCCGTCTTCCTCGATCTCTAGTTTTTTATATTCATCATAGGCCTGCAACGTCTGGCTCCCTTTGGTCACGAAATTAAGCAACCACTTCCACTGTTCTTCAGAGAGCGCCTGATAGCAAAAGGTAGATTTGACCTCCGGCCAGATCTCCTTCGGAAAAAACCCGTCAGAAACCGCCAGCGTTGTAAGATACTGCACCAGCACATCAAAGCTTAGGAGGTAGGGGATACGATCTTCTACCACGGTTTCCTTCACCGCTTTTTGCAAAGCTGAAGCTTCTATGAGTTCCATCGCATGAGTGGGCAGGAAATAGATCACACTTTCCTCCCCGGGCCGATGCCCGCTTCTCCCTGCCCGCTGAAGAAATCGTGCGACCCCTTTCGGCCCCCCTATCTGGATAATGGTTTCCACCGGCGCGAAATCCACCCCCAGATCCAGGCTGGAAGTCGCTACCACCGCTTTTAATTTTTCATCCCGAATGGCCTGTTCCACCCAAAGCCGCGTCTCCTTATTGATGCTGCCGTGGTGCATAGCCAGTTCGCCGGCAAATTCGGGGTGCTTCTGAAGGAGCCTTTGAAACCAGATCTCACACTGGGACCGGGTATTGGTAAAAAGAAGTGTGGTCCTGCTTTTCCTGATGATCGGCACCACCTCATCGATAAGGTGAAGGCCCAGGTGACCCCGCCAGGGAAAGGTTTCCATTTTCCTGGGAATGATAGACTTCACCCTGATCTTCTTTTTAAGCTTCGCCTTTATCAACACCGAATTCTCAAAAGCCGCAGATCCCGGTCCCAGCAACACTTCCCGTGCCTGCTGCAGGTTTCCAATGGTGGCAGAGATCCCCCAGATCTTTAATTTTGGAGCCACAGTTTTGAGCCTGGATAGCGCCAGTTCAACCTGTACGCCGCGTTTTGTACCCAGCAGCTCGTGCCATTCATCAATAACGATGGCGTTCAGGTCCTTAAAGGTCTTTTCGTAGCCTTTAGAAGATAACAGCAGCTGCAGGCTTTCGGGTGTGGTGATCAAAAGATCGGGCATTTGTTTTTTTTGAGCGGCCCGAAGCTTCTGGGAAGTATCCCCCGTTCGAATGCCCACCGTGAGTCCGCTGCCAATATCCTGTGCAAACCGGTTGGCCGCCTGTTCGATCTCCACAGACAATGCCCGCAGCGGGGTGATCCAGATCGCTTTCAATCCGGGTTTGTGTTTGGTCCTGTAGTCTGGGTTCTGCCTAATGTAGTCCAGCACCACCGGAATCCAGAGGGCATAGGTTTTCCCGCTGCCGGTGGGGGCGTTTAACAAGCCGTTTTTACCTTCCAGAAAGGCCTTCCAGGTTTGCTTTTGGAATGCAAAGGGTTTCCAGTTCTGGGTTTTGAACCAGTGTTCTGCTGTATTTATGGGTTCGGCCTTGTTCATATTTTTATTCGCCCTCCCGGCCGCGCCGGGTATGTGTGCCTGTAGGTAGATATTTTTTCCTGTATAAGAATCCTGTTTTTAATATAAGTGTTTTTTCTGAAGGATCATTTGTTTCCAAAACGGACCCTTCCGTCATTCCTTCGGAATGCCACCTTCCCTTAGCAAGGGAAGGAGCTTTTTCGTGTTCCATTCATGTTACCGTTTGGCTCCACTGACGGTGGAGCTAACAGCTCCCCTCCTTAACAAGGAGGGGTGTCCGCTGCAGGCGGACGGGGTGGTCCATTGTTCCTGAAATTTTTCCTTATCTCCTCCAGCACCCACTCCAAATTATCAAATACTGTTCTGTTCTCAAACCTGATCACCCTAAAACCCAAACCTTCCAGGATCTCTGTTCGTTTGGCATCCTTCTCTTCAGCCACGGAATTAAAATGTCCCTGTCCGTCCAGTTCGATGATCAGTTTCTCTTCGGCACAATAGAAATCCACAATAAAGTTCTTCATGCTGTGTTGCCTCCTGAACTTCCTTCCCTCCAGTTTCTTTTGCTGCAAATGAATCCACAAGTAAGCCTCGGCTGCCGTCCCGTGTTGGCGGAGTTTTTTCCGGTACGGCTCGAGCGATTTCTTGTTGTGGGTTCTTTTTTTCATATTCCTGAACTTTTGTTCCTGGTTGCGAAAATGATTCATTTTCAAAACGGACCCTTCCGTCCGCCTTTGGCGGACACCTTCCCTTGTCAAGGGAAGGAGCTTTTTCGTGTTACATTCATGTTACCGTTTGGCTCCACCGACGGTGGAGCTAACAGCTCCCCTCCTTAACAAGGAGGGGTGTCCACCGCAGGCGAAAGGGGTGGTCCGTTGCACCACAGATCTCACTTAGGGATCAAAGCCCTCAAATCCTCCAGGGTATTCGCCTCCTCGATCTTCTTGTCCTGCCGCCATCTCAGGATCCTGGGAAACCGTGTGGCCACCCCGCTTTTATGTCGTTTGGACTCTGCTATTCCTTCAAAAGCGATCTCAAATACCAGCTCGGGCTTTACACTGCGCACGGGTCCAAAGCGTTCCAGGGTGTTCTTTTTGATAAAAGCATCTACCTTCCGGAATTCGGCATCGGTAAGACCTGAATAGGCTTTCGCGAAGGTCACCAGCTCATCATCATGCCACAGGGCGAAAGTATAATCTGTAAAAAGATTGGATCGCCTGCCGTGTCCCCGCATTGCGTAGGTGAGCACCGCGTCAATCGTTAAAGGCTCTACTTTCCACTTCCACCAGTCCCCTTTTTTACGTCCAACCAGGTAAGGGGAATCAAAACGCTTGAGCATAAGGCCTTCGCCTTTTTCCTCCCTTGCCCGCTCCCGTTCAGCGATCGCCTCTTCCCAGCGATTAAAAGTGATTAGCTCAGACATTTTGAATGGCAGGTGGTCATTCTTCACTTCTTCATAGAGTTTCCTGAGGAGGACGCGCCTTTCAGAAAAAGGTTTTTGCCGTATGTCCAGACCTCTCCATTCCAGGAGATCATAGGCCTTAAGAATAACGGGGGTCTTCTTTAGCAGGGCAGGGGAAACTGTTTTTCTGCCAATCCGGGTTTGCAGCTCATTGAAACTGCCTATCCTCCCTTCCACATACGGCAGCAATTCTCCGTCTATCACTGTCCCATCGGGAAGAGCTTCTGAAAACACCTCAAACTCGGGATATTTATCGGTGACCAGTTCTTCTCCCCTGCTCCAGACAAAGAGTTCGCTCTTCCTCACGATCACCTGCGCCCTGATCCCATCCCACTTATGTTCTGCACTCCACACCCCGGGATCCCCAAGGTCTTCCACCTCCCCTTCCAGCGCATAAGCAAGGTAAAACGGATAGGGCCTGGAGAGATAATCCTCCTGGTTCTCCTCCAGGACGAGTTTTTGGAAAGAAGTTTTCTGCGGGTCCCAGTTCCCCATGAGCTTAAAGGCCAATACATCTTCATCGATCTCTGTTGCCCGGGACAGGGCGCGGGTCATTAGCTTCTGGCTCACTCCTATCCTGAAACTGCCGGTGATGAGCTTGGTGAATACGAAACGTTCATAATAATTCAGCGTCAGCCAGTTCTCGTGGAGGTACTCCTTTTTTTCGGCATCGGGTTTTTTCTTCAGTTCGATCATCTCATCCAGGAACTGGTAGAGGTTCTTCTCTGAATGTGCTTCAGAAGCAGGGATGATAAGGGCGATGGTCTCTGCCAGGTCTCCTACAATATGGTACGACTCCTCGAACAGCCACAGCGGGATCGCGGCCAGTTCACTGGCCCAGGTCCTCAACAGCGTGGTATTCACAGGACGGGGCGGGCGACGATGGGATAATATGGCGATCGCCCATACCTTGTCCCGGTCTTCGGCATCAAGAAAATACCGGGTAAGGGCTTCCACCTTCACCGTGGTCTTGTTGGTGCTGTCCAGTACTTTTATGAGATTTGCGAATTTCTCCACGCCGATTATCTGGTTATTAGGTATTAGTTAATTAGATTGAAATATTAATTATTAATTATTGATTATTGTTCATTGTTAATTGATCATTGTTTTCATCTTCCGGTTTAGGATCCATCTCAGCGAGTTCT
>JBEPWW010000255.1:0-4166 GCA_041642215.1 Salinimicrobium sp.
TTTTACTAACACTAACAACCTGTAAATTAAGTAGTTATCCTAATGCAGGATGTCGAGCAATTTTGTAGGAAAAATCTTTGAAGGTTAGGGGGCGGTACAGGAGTTTTGTATATTTGAATATCCGGTATAGAATAGGATACGTTACTCCCCATGACCTATCGTTGTTCTGTTCTTCGGGCAAACATCTAACCTACTTATATGTTGTGAATGGATTATAATATTACCGTATTCCTTTGTTTACTTTTAGTGTTTCTTATCGTCTTCTTTGCGACAGTAAGCTTCCTGGTGATGCGTAGCAACCGCTATCAGGAGAGGATTGTCCGGGAGCGGGAAGAGAATTTGTTCTATACTAAAAAGCAAAAGGATTTAGGTAAGAAAGAATTTACTTTTCATAATGGGAAAGTCAGGTTGTTTGCCAGGAACTATTTTGAAGCCCACACAGAATATGAGCGGTCCAGGAATCGTGGTAAGTTAAAAAATGAAGGTGCAGATAGCCTTTCTGCCTGATAACTATTCCTTTCTTTAACCTGAAACAGGAGATCTCTCCGGAATCAGCCTGGACGACCCCACATTTTCGAAATAATAGGACCGGACCCTTAGACTTCCCGGTTTTGCTTATTTTTACGGAAAAAGTAAGATATGCCCACACCCTATCTTTTTACGTCCCTAAAGATAAGATCTGTTGAAATAAAGAACAGAATAAGCGTTTCTCCTATGTGCATGTACAGCAGCAAGGATGGCTTTACTGATGACTGGCACCTGGTGCATCTGGGGAGCAGGGCGGTTGGTGGTGCCGGCCTCATCCTTTCTGAAGCTACCGCCGTTTCTCCTGAAGGACGCATTTCTCCGGATGACCTGGGGATCTGGAAAGATGAACATATTGCCGGACTAAGACAAATAACAGCGTTTTTGGAGGAGCAGGGTTGTGTGCCTGGAATCCAGCTGGCACACGCCGGGCGTAAAGCGGGTACTACGAGCCCCTGGAAAGGCGGGGCGGTCATTGCTCCCAAAAACGGAGGATGGAAAACGGTCGCTCCGAGTGCAGTTCCATTTTTTGAAGGAAATCTTTCGCCGCAGGAACTGGATGAAGCCGGGTTGAGCAAACTGCGGAATGATTTTCGCCTGGCCGCTGAACGTGCTTTTAGCGCTGGCTTTAAAGTAGTGGAGATCCATGCGGCACACGGTTATTTGTTGCACGAATTCCTTTCCCCGCTTAGCAATTACAGAAAAGATGCCTACGGGGGGGATTTTGAAAACAGGATACGTTTACTACTGGAAGTGGTTCGTGAAGTGAGAAGTGTGTGGCCGGAAAATCTTCCGCTCTTCGTGCGTATCTCTGTGACCGATTGGATGGAAGGGGGCTGGAACCAAACCGAATCGGTCGAGCTGGCCCGAAGGTTGAAGGAGGAAGGTGTGGACCTGGTGGATTGCTCTTCGGGCGGGTTGGTCCCGCAGGCCCGCATCCCTGTGGAGAAAGATTACCAGGTGAAATTTGCCGAAGCCATCAAAAAAGAAACCGGCATAATGACCGGGGCAGTAGGTCTTATCACAGAAGCCGAAGAAGCAGAAGCAATCATTTCCGGGAACCGCGCAGATCTCGTATTCATTGGACGTAAATTACTAAAGGATCCTTATTTTCCACTGCAGGTAGCTGAAGTGCTTGGAGTAGATGTGCCCTGGCCGCCACAATACCTTCGGGCCCGATCTATACGATAAGCCGCCCATAACGTGTGGGTAAGACCTAAGGTTTCCTGATTGTGAATATTCCTACCTGCCCATTAAGAGCCGGTATACTATTGGCCTACAGGATAACGGCATCCACTATGCCACCCACGACAGCCAGTAAGATCGCCAGCCACAAGGAAGGGGCGAAGCCATGAGTTTTGAAATCTGAACTTATCTTGCTTGCCAGTTCTATAATGATAGCATAAGCAATCGTTCGGGTGATAAAGCCAAGCCCCAGGAAATAAAAAATACCAATGGTAGCAATATTGAGAATAGCTGTTAACAGCCAGCTGAGTAAGAAGCTGAGAACCCCGATGATCAAAGCTACAATAATAGCGGTCTTAAAGCCTTTAAGTTCAACTTTGGGAAACATTTTAGCCGCGATAAGAAGAACGACTGCGTCAATTAAAATGTGAATGAGCCACTGGACCATGATTAGATATTGTATAGTTGGTAGTTTCGATTTGTTTATTCGTGTGTTTTGCTGATCTTTTTCGCTTTTTCTTTTAATTCATTCAGGTTGGTAGGATAGGGATTATTCTTGAGTACACGGGCCAAATGGGTGAGGCTGTATGCCATGGTATAGAGGTTCCTGTTGGTGAAAAAATGGCGGTCTCCTTGAGCTTCGATATAGGCCGGTCCCGGTCCTGCTTTTCCTACATAATAAGAGAAGGCGTTGACCGGAACTGTAAAACCGTGTTCCGAAAGGTCAAAACAAATACTGGAGATGGCTTTTTTCGCACCGTCTTCATTTCCGTCTACCATTACCCCCGCGACCTTATTATAAGTAGGGTATTGACCATTCTCTTCATTAGCTTCTTCCCAGACCCCATCAAATCGTTCTGCCACCATCTTGGCGACAGCACTTCTGTCCCCTCGCCATACTGGGGTGGCAATGATCATGATGTCACTCTGTTTTACCTTTTCAAGTATCTGCGGCCATTCATCCCCGGATCCTTCATCTGAGCTGTTTCCAAATTTAATGTTGTGATCCACCACACGTATACTCTCGGTCTCCACATCAAGTTCCTGGAAGATCTTTTCCGCATTTTTGATAAATGCCGCTGTATTGGAAGTCTCGGGTGATTTTTTAAGTGTACAGTTTAGAAATAAAGCTTTTAATGCCATAAAAAGAATCCATTTTTTTATCAGCGCATTTCAGTGGCGCCTTCTTTTTTGTGTTTGAGTTTGATGCTGCCTTCAGGCTCCTCTGCGAGGAGGGGTGGAACTTCATCCCCTACGGGGCCTTTAGAAATGGTGATCCCTCCGTCTGCTGAGTACACTGCACCTGTCACATAGGAAGCTTCGTCTGAGGCCAGAAACAGGTATACATTGGCTATTTCTTCGGGAGTTCCACGTCTTCCCAGGGGAGTGGCACTAATAAGGGTTTTTTCGATCTTTTTATTGATGTCGCTGGTTTCTTTATGGGTCCAGGCGGTGTTTATTGGACCCGGCGCCACGCAGTTGGCCCTGATACCATTCCTGGCCTGCTCTGCCGCCACACCTTTCATAAAAGCATGGATAAACCCCTTTGTACCCCCATACGGGGCCAGATTGGGAATACCTATTTTCCCTGCTTCAGAACCTGCAGAAACAATACAGCCCCGGGTTTGCTTTAGATGGGGGATAGCGTATTTGGTCATTAAAAATGCCGTGCGGAGGTTATTCTTCAGCAGGTTGTCAAAAGCTGCAGTAGAGAATTCTTCGATCATATTCACTTCGGGATAGACCCCCGCATTGTTGATAAGCACATCCAGCCTGCCCCAGGTTTGAACCGCCAGTTCTATGGCCTCCCTGGCCTCCTCCTCAAGTGATACATCTGCAGAAAAGCCTACCGCTTTTCCTTTGTCTGCCTTTATTTCTTTGATCACTTCCTTTACGGGATCCTGTGGCATTCCTACCACCAGGACCATGGCTCCCTCCCGGGCGAATTTTTTGGAAATAGCTTCTCCAATCCCTGTTGCTCCACCGGTTACAATGGCAACTTTGTTTTCCAGTCTTCTCATATCCTTCTTTTTTTATCGATCATCCTGATGCATGCTTTGACGGGATATACTAGGTTTCCCGAAGGTTTCGGGGGGTGTGTTTTCTTCTAATTTAGAGGCTTTAGTGAGGTTGTCAAATAGGTTTAAGAAAGAATTAGCGAAGATTCCTGAAAAATTTAACGATTCAGCGATTTTAATTTTTCCAAAGTTAACACTTTGCTAATCCTTCGGTTGAAGAGGATTTATTCTGTTATCTTGTATCTGGCACCCTCAAAAATCAGACAGGATGAGATCAATATGGAACGGTTCGATCAGTTTTGGATTAGTGAGCATACCCATTAAAATGTATTCAGCTTCCGAAGAAAGAAAGCTGGATTTGGATATGCTGGATAAGAGCGATCACGCACGTATACGATATAAAAGGGTCAACGAAGTGACCAGGAAGGAAGTGGAGTG
>JBEPWW010000256.1:0-4162 GCA_041642215.1 Salinimicrobium sp.
TGACCTTCATTTTCTCATAAATAAGCATATTCAGGATGTTATAAATCCCGAAACCGGCTACCACCAGCAGGGTTATGGAAACGGCATAGGTAATGAGGTTTCTCACAGTGGTGCCGGTCTCGAACTGGGCATTAGCCGTCTGGATATCTACAGCCGTCACATTGAACTGGCTCTCAATTTCATCAGCCATCTCCACGGCCATTTCCACATCATGCAGTTTAACGTTGATATCTGTTATAAAATTTCCCGGTCTCCCCAGTATGCTCTGGACCGTGCGCAGATTAGCGTAACTTTGTATGTCATCGATCTCTGCAATGCCGCTCTGGTATATTCCCACAATCTTAAGAGGAAAGATATCCCCGCGCACTGTATTTACCTGTACCCTTTCCCCCACTTCCAGGGACATATTTTCTGCAACCCCTGCTCCTATTAAAATGCCATTCTCTGTATTTTCCAGGGCTTGTGAGGAGCCTTTAATGATGTATTCATCAAAATTAGAATATTTGACTTCCTCCAGGACATTGATCCCGGTTAGGTTTCCACCTTTATCGATAGGACCGGATATATAAAATATCTGCGCTTTCACCTGTGGTACTGCTCCCTTTACCCGCTTATCGTTGTTTAAATGATCCAGGATAGGCAGCGCATTATGGATCTTTTCCTGACTTTGTTTAGGTTTTATGGACCGAACGATGCTCAGAGGCTGGCTAAACTCCTCGTACAGATCTGCAGGTTGTTCTTTGGAAGGTTCTATTTTATTAAAAAGATGAATATGCGGGGTCTGGTCCAGGATGAGACTGTCCAGCATTTGGTTTAAGCCCGTCATAAAGGAAACCAGGGTTATATAAGCACCTATGCCAAAGGTCACCCCTAAAGCGGCGATCACCGTTTGCCTGATCTTACTAAGCAAATGGGTTTTCGAAATGCTCAATATTACCTTCCAGTTAGTCATTTTTTGGTTTATATATCCAGGTTCCCTCTGTGACTCCAGATGTTACTTCCACCCGGTCGATGCTTTCGATCCCGGTAGTAATTTCTTTTTGGCCCTCTTGCGTGATGACAGTTCCCGGCTTCAGCAAATAATTCCGGGGGATAGTAAGCGCGTCTTTCCTGTAGGCTATTTGGATATTGGCCTCTCCAGATAAGCCAGGGTATAGCACCTCCGGGGCCTCATCGAAAAGTGCTTCTATCGTAAAGGTCTGGTTGCGTTCATCCTTTTTGGGATAGATCTTCTTTACCCTTGCAGTGAAGACTTTATTTTTATAGGAGTCCAGTGTAAGGAGCACCAACTGTCCCGTTTTCACTTTTACAATATCTACCTCATCCACCAGCATTTCTATAAGGAAGGTGGTGGCGCTTCCCACAGTTGCCAGGGGTTGGGTGGCATTGACAACCTCCCCTTCCTTCTTATGAAGGGCATATACCTTTCCGTTAATTTTACTGGCGAGCGTAAAATCACTGGTGTTAATCAGGGCATTTTTGTAGTTATTTTCGGCCTGTCGCAGCCGGGTTTCCAGTTCCTGCCGGGTTTGATCGTATTCTGTTTGTAGCCGTTCCAGGGTATTCGAAGAAATCTCATAAGAGAGTTCCCTGGCATCATATTCTGCCCGGGAACCTATTTGCCGGTCCCAAAGTCTTTTTTGCCTGAAAAAGTTTATGGAATCATTCTTCAGCTTCAGTTTTGCTGAATTGATCTCTGCTTCAATGCTGCGTAATACCGTTCCTCTTCCATACAGGTTCTCCCGCGCCAGTTCGAGGGAGTATCGTGCATTTTCGGCATTGAGCAGCGGGCTGCTGTTATTTACCTGGATCAATGGATGCCCTTTTTGAACCAGGTCCCCCTCTTCCACCAGGTTTTTTTCCAGGATACCGTTTACCACGGCAAAGACCTGGTACAAACTATCGGGCTGAATGGTGGCAGACGAATAGACGTACTCTGAGATGTCGGTCTTAACAGGTCGTACCCTTTCCTCTTTCCCGCCACAGGAAAAAAGGAGGAATAGGAGTAAAACAGCGAAAACAGACTTTGACATTGGCGCAGGATTAGGGTCAAATTTCCGCTAAACTTCATTCTCCTGGAATGACCGATATCAGATTTGCCATAAAACCCCTCCTCCCAAAAAGAGTTGAACAAAGGCAGCTGTCCAGGGATCATATCTTTTTTGCCAGGTTCTGTCCAGTTTTGATCATTTGGCTCACATATCCCCATTCATTGTCATACCAGCTCATTACTTTGGCCAGGTTTCCATCCACCACCATAGTCATTTCCAGGTCTACAATAGAAGCTCGCGAATCTTTTATGATGTCTGAAGAGACCAGGTCTTCTTCAGATGCTCCAAGAATTCCCTTATACCTATCCCCCGCTTCTTCCTTAAAAATACTATTGATCTCCTCGGCAGAGGTGTCTTTACTGGTAATTACCGTAATGTCTGCAATAGATCCCACGGGAACAGGCCCTCTGATGGCGACTCCGTCAAAAATACCTTCCATTTCACTTAATACTTTAGCAGTAGCTTTGGCCGCTCCTGTACTGGTAGGAACGAAATTTACCGCGGCTGCCCGTCCCCTTCTTCTTTTCTTATGTGCTGTATCCACCAGTTCCTGGGAAGACGTATAGGCATGAACAGTGGTCATAATGGCTTTTTGAATTCCAATCCTGCGGTTGAGGATCTCGATCACAGGGGCTATACAATTGGTCGTGCAGCTGGCCGTAGAAATGAGTTTGTCTTCTGCCTCAGGTTCGTTGATACCAGGAATTATGAATTTCACCCCCTCTCCTTTAGCCGGGGCAGAAACGATGACATACGCCGCACCGGCATCCAGGTGTTTCTGCATGTCTTCTTTTTCTGTGAACAGACCTGAGCATTCAAAAACGATGTCAATATTGTTTTCTTTCCATGGCAATTTAGCAGGATCTTTTTCACTCACCTTTTTAAAAGTCTTTCCGGCTACGGTTATTTCATCTTCCTTAAATTGTACTTCTTTATCGTAATGGCCGTACACAGAATCGTATCGTAACAAATAAGCTATTTCCTCAGAAGGAATTAAATCATTCGCAATAACGAGTTCCAGGTCGGGTGTATCTAATAAAACTTTTAATGCTGCCCTGCCTATTCGGCCAAGACCATTAATTGCAACTCTTTTCATATTTGATCTTTATTTAATTAAACAAAAGATTTTCTCCACTCGAGAGACAGTTTTAAAGTTCATCAAAAGAAACTGAAATTCCACAGGGATTAACAAAACTATAGAATACAAACATCTGAATATTAATATAGTAACAATAAAATCAATGATTATCTAAACCTTCCTGCAGGATAATCCCGTTCAAATCACAAAACCCACTTTCCTCATGACATATATCATCCCGGGAAAGCGATCAATCATTTAAATTTATGAACAACTTAAATCCCTGAGGAAATGGATACCTCTATTTTTCTGGCAAAATTCTGGGGCTGGTACCTTCTCATCTTTTTCTTTATCCTCAGTTTTAATCCTGCGAGGATCAGACAGATATTTACAGATCTTAAAGAGGAAAAGTTCCAGATAATGGCGGCTTTCGCTGCTATTCTACTGGGCCTGTTAAACATCCTTTTCCACAATGTATGGGAGCCAGACTGGCGTTTGATCATCACCGGCCTGGGGTGGATCTATCTTTTTTCGGGACTTGGGCTGTTCGTCCTGCCCTACCGCACCACAAAAGCCCTGGAAGGGATCAATGTAACCCTGGTACAGGTCGTGTATTTCCTGCTTTTTTTACTCGGAACTTACCTGCTCAACATAGGATATCAAATCGTTCTCTATTGAACATGAAAAAATAGACAATCATGAAAGACCACATCAGGAAATTTAGTCAAATAGGCATTGATGATATACCGCTGGTTGGTGGTAAAAACGCCTCCCTGGGAGAAATGTTCAATGAATTATCTTCGGAAGGAGTTCGGGTCCCCGATGGTTTCGCCACTACTTCTGAAGCCTTCCGGATCTTCCTTAAGGAAAATGATCTGGGAGAACAACTGAAGGATCTAATGTCCCAATTAAACCGCAGTGACTATTCCAATTTAGAAGAAATAGGATCCAGGGCAAGGCACCTGATCCTGGAAGCCACTATTTCAGAAGAGTTTGTCGCTGCCATTGTCACCGCCTATGACGAACTGGGGCA
>JBEPWW010000257.1:0-4127 GCA_041642215.1 Salinimicrobium sp.
CTATCTCTCCATTGATTCAACAGGAACTCTTTATGGACTAGTATCAATGTTGGCTTTCCTACACGGGAAATTGCTTCTAGGCACATTACCGTTTTCCCTCTACCTGCCCCTGCTTCCAGGATTCCACATAGATATCACTCACTTTCCCAAGGCTCACATCTGTTGGCAGGTTAATGGTGGAACTTATGGAGTGAGTGGTGTATTTTTGTACCAGGGCCTGCATCTCCACCCTTTTTTGCCAGTTGATCTCTGAGGCAGTGGCCCCGGCATATGGACTGGTCTCTATGGCCTCCTGCCCTGACGCATCCATCCAGGTCTTTACCTTTGGATGGTACACCGTAAATTCTTCAAAAGCATCTCCCGTATCATCAACAAAAGCAATTTTGGCATCTTTTTCTGAAGGGTTTACTTTTCTTCTCCTCTTGTAGGACAGCATGAAGACCGGCTCGATCCCCGAAGAGGTCTGCGCCAACATGCTTAAACTTCCCGTAGGAGCAACCGTACTTATCGAGATGTTCCTTCGGCCATACTGCATCATTCTTGTATAGATATCCGGGAATTCATTGCGGAGCATTTGAACAAAATCAGATTCATCTTCAATTGCAGGATCAAAAATCTTAAAAGGCTCCCGGGTGATCGCCATATCAATACTACTGTCAAATTCCCCTTTTAATTTGGTTTGCATGATCCTGTCTACCACCTCCAGGGCTTCATCTGTATCGAATTTCACTCCCAGGGCCGCAACAGCATCGGCAAGGGCGGTAAAGCCCAGTCCGGTACGCCTTCCGGTCTTCCCATTTTCAGCTAAGAGTTTCCAGGTATCGATCTCGTTCTTTTTAATAAAATCAGGCTCCTCATCCTTCGATATCTTTTCAAGGATACGATCAACAGCCTCCAGTTCCAGGTCTACAAGATCATCCATTAAACGCTGCGTCTCATATATGACCTTGTAGAATTTCTCATGATTGAAAGAAGCATTCTCTGTAAAAGGCTCGTCAACGAAACTGTACAGGTTCACCGCGATAAGGCGGCAGGAATCCCCACCCTGCATGGCGATCTCTGAACATGGGTTGGTAGAACTATTCTTGAACCCCGGGTAGAAGGAAGAAGTGGAATAAGTATGCTGCTTATCCCAGAAAATAAGACCCGGTTCTGCCGTGTTATGCGCGCACTTGATGATCGTGTCCCAAAGTTCCTTTGCCCGTACTGTTTTGGTGTACCTGGGATCGGGGCTATCAATGGGCCAGCGAAGGGTGAAATCCTTATCCTCATCTACGGCTTTCATGAACTCGTCTGAAAGTCTTAGAGAAATATTCGCCCCGGTCACTTTTTTTAGATCCTGTTTAATAGTGATGAAATCCTCCACATCTGGGTGGGCCACGTCAATGGTAAGCATCAATGCTCCTCTTCTCCCGTTCTGGGCCACCTCACGGGTAGTATTGGAGAACCGCTCCATAAAAGAAACCGCTCCTGTAGTTGTTCCCGCAGCATTGGAGACCATGGCATCTTTAGGACGCAGTCCCGAAAGGTCCACTCCTACCCCGCAACGCCTTTTAAAGAGTTGCACCAGCTGCTGGTCTGTATGGAGTATTCCTCCATAAGAATCATATACCTGCGGCACCACCACACAATTGGAAAGAGACGCGATCATCTGGTCGTTGCCCAGTGCCGCCATCACACTTCCCTGCGGAATGCTGTATTTAAAATCCTTAAATAATTCAAAGATCCGCTCCTCTGTTAGTGGCTCCCGCGTCTGGCCATACTCCGAAAGGTTTTCGGTGCCCGAAGCCCGGTCTGCATATTTTGCCTCCACCCGCGCAAATTGCTTTGCCATTCTGTGGTGCATATCATCTGGGGACAATTCCAAAAAATTGCCCTCTCTGTCCTTTACTGCATACTTGTTTATCCAGGTAGTGGCAGCAAGCTCATCATTATTGAAATAGTTCAACGATGCTTTCAATACTTCGTCATACGTATACGTCTGGGTGCTAAATAATTCTTCAACCATAGGATCTGTTTTATTTTTGTCAAAAGAGAGAAGTAAAGTTATTTCAAAATTCCACTTTTCAAACCAACACTGCGGGTTTCTTATTAACCACCCTCTGTTGAAAAAAAAATATCAGAAAAGGGAAAAATATGGCATCGATTTCATTTTTTTTCTCAGCCCTTACTGCTGCTTAATTCATCACGTTTCATTGCCGGTCATGGTTCCAACCGCAGGAAGAAAAAATGAAGAAAAAAAAGTTATTTTTTCTTCATAACTCTCTTAACCCTAACCACTTCAAATCGATTAACAGCAAAAAATACCGACAACCCACAAGTCTAATAGCAGCGGTTAAATTTTACCATTAGGGAAATTCCTTCCTCTTTTTCCCGCAAAGTGCATCAGAAAATAGCACGTGTAGAAGTCTTTAAGAGCATTCCGATATTCAAAACCGGTTTTACCCCGAAATCCATCCCCTTGCGGAGAGGTTTAGAGAGGTGAATATTTATACGAAATGATCAGAATTTCAGAAGCACATATACCGGCAGGTGGTCTGAGGGATAACGCATATCCCTGGAGTCGCTCAGGACAGCATATTTGAGTATTTCAATATTTCCGGGACTGGTAAATATATAGTCGATCCTTCTGTCAACCGGCTCACAGAATTCAAACGCGTTAAAGGTCCCTTCAGGCCCAAAAACCACTTTCTCAGCGATTTCTTTGCTATCTGTAAGATCCTTCTTTAAATGCTCCACCGGTTTAGAGTCGGGCTCAGAATTAAGATCCCCCATTAGCACTACAGGCAAATCGTCCTTATTGATCTCCCTGATCTTTGATAAAACCAACAGGGCGCTTTCTTCCATTGCTTTTTGACCTTTATGATCAAAATGGGTATTGAAAACCCAGAACTCATCCTTCGTCTCTCTGTTTCTAAACAGTACATAGGTGCAGATGCGGGGGTAATCAGCATCCCATCCCATAGAGGGTTCATCTGGCGTTTTAGATAACCAGAAGGTTTCACTTTCCAGAACCTCAAATTTGCGGGTATCATAGAGAACCGCGGTGAACTCCCCTTCATCTTTTCCATCGTCCCTTCCTACTCCAACATACTCATAGGCACCCAGGCTGCTTTTTAAATGTTCCACCTGCCCGATCAGCGCTTCCTGCAGCCCCAGGATATCCGGCTCATAGAATTGGATCTGAGTGGTTAAATGGTCTTTCCTTTTTGACCAGGAATTCTCTCCGTCTTTTTCAGTAGCGTATTTGATATTATAGGACATCAAAGACAACTGGGCTTGTGAGGATTCTGACATAAACACCATACTTACAATTAATAGCATACAAACTTTATTCATCCTGCTCTTTTTTATTTCACATAATCCTGCAGGTAACTAAACCTTTCGGTAAGTTTCCCGTCCCTGGTCATCCTGGCTCTTTCCAGTATGCCGTCTTTATCATTATTAAAAAAAGCCGGAAGCACATGGTCCAAAAACATTTTCCCAAAGCCATCACTGGCATCTTTAGGCAGTTCACAGGGGAGATTATCAACAGCCATAACGCTTATGGCACCGGGGTCTTTAAAATCCACCTCCCCTCCCGTCTCCGGGCTGAATCCATAAAAGGGTTCTGCAATAGTAGAAGGTCTAATCGTGCTGCCCACAGGGCCATTGATATCACAGGAAATATCAGCCACAAACCTGATCTTGAAAGCCGGGGATTTTGTGTCTTCGGCTGTGAAGAACACCGGCGCTCCCTGCCCGTAGAAATGACCGGCAATGAAGAAGTCACTGGCTTTGGCGAACCGCATAAAATCAGATTCATATCTCTCAGGATGGGAATAAAATTCAGGGACCGTTGCTTCCCCGCCATCTTTCCGCCGGTTATAGTCCAGCACATCGATCTGGCAAAATACCGGCTCATCAAAACTCTCATTTAGATATTGACCCACCTTCACCTCCTTAATATTGAGGTGTTCCAGGATCTCCCTGGCTCCATAAGCCACTTTTCCGCTCCCGGTAAGGACGATCTTGAGCGGCGGAAGCTTGATCCTGTCGAGTTCTGCCAGCATGGCATCAAGATCTGGCAGTTCCTCTGCCTTTGGCAGCTCAAAAATGCCATTTTTGAGACCTATCATTCTCAGGCC
>JBEPWW010000258.1:0-4091 GCA_041642215.1 Salinimicrobium sp.
GTCCCGAAATAAGATACATCGCTCATAAGGTCCCGGGCGATGTCCTTATTGATATTTTTGTGTTTTCTCAATTCATACAGTGTTTCTGCATACTCATCAAATTGTTTTGAAGCCGAAGGTTCTATGATATGAAGTTTTTCGGAGTTGATTTTCAGACCCAGGTCGCTGATCTTTTTCCTGATCTCGTCTTCCTTTCCCAATAACGTAAGTGCTACGAGGTCCTCTGCCAAAAGCCTGGAGGCTGCTTTAAGAATACGATCATCTGTGCCTTCTGGCAAAACGATGTGTTTTTTCTCCTTTTTGGCCCGCTGTATTAGGCTGTACTGGAACATTTGAGGGGTCATTCCACGGGATCGAAAACTGATGAGCTTTTCTATTAAAGGTTCTATGGAAATGTACTTTTCAAAAGTGCTGATGGATGTTTCTATTTTCTCAATACTATCGGCATATATTTCAGAATTGATGTTCCCCACTCGATTGGTGACATTAAAAGTGCCGTCTTCCACCGAAATTATGGGAATGATCTGCGAGAGTCCTTCTATAAGTTTTATGATCGATTCCTCCGGTAGGAGACCACCGGTTAAAAGAATTCCGGAGATACGCGGGTAATTGGTTGAGATATTTGCCTGCAACACTCCCAGAATTATATCGGCCCGGTCACCCGGAGTGATCACCAGACTGTCTTCTCTGAGGCGGTTTAGGTAATTGCGTAGCTGCATGGCTCCCACATTAAAGCTGCCGGATTGATTATTGAGATATTCCTCCCCAAAAAGGACCTTTCCCTCAAGTTTTTCCACGATCTCTTTAAGAGTAGGGCTTGCAAGCATATCTATTAGTGGAATTGCGAAAGCAAACACATCATCGGGTAAGAACTCCTGCATTCCTTTAGTGGCGATGGAAAGATTTTCAAGCTGGATCTTGTTACTTATCATGGCCAGCACCCGCACCTCTTTCCTGTTAAAGGTCTGGTAGGCCATTTGAAGGCTTCCCATTAAGGCATCCCTGGTTTTGCCTTCCCCGCTGCCCACTATGATTACCGGCAGCCCCAGGTTCTTGGCGATGAACACATTTTCATCAAATTCAAAGACACTTCCTTCGCCCGAAAAATCACTGCCTTCCACCAGTACAAAATCATTGGTTTCCTCCAGCTTCTTATATTTCCTGATGATGGTATCCATCATTTCCCCGGTCTCTCCTTCATTCCGCTTCTTCATGATCTCACTCCTGGTAAAGGCGAAGGCTTTTTCATAGGGAAGGCTGAGGTTGAAATACTTTAATACGGTGTCTATGTGGTTATCCTTTTCCTTTTCTCCGGGCTCATCAATGATGGGCCTGAAATAGGCCACCTTCTGGGTCTTTCCCAGGAGGGTGCGCATAAGGCCGAGGGATACGAGGGATTTTCCGCTATTTGGTTCCAGGGTGGCTATATAAATTCCTTTGTTCATATTATGATCGTTCTTATAATTGTACTTGAATTAAACTAAACCGGGGGTTCAGGTAGTACTTTCTTTAGTCTCGGTTACTACGTGGGTCGCAGCCCCAAAAAACAACTCGGCAGCTTCCATGATGGTCTCAGACAACCCTGGGTGAGGATGAATGCTGAGGGATATCTCCTGCGCGGTCGCCCCCAGTTCTATAGCCAGGGAAATTTCGGGAATGAGGGAGCCGGCATTCTTTCCCGCAACTGCTCCTCCCAGAAGGACCCCGGTCTTTTCATCGAAAATAAGCTTTGTAAGTCCGTTTTCAGACCCCGTCATAGCAGCCTTCCCCGAGGCGGTCCAGGGGTATTTAACCACTTTAACGGGCATATCCTGTTCTTTTGCCTGGCTTTCGGTAAGTCCGCACCATGCCAGCTCAGGATGGGTGAAAACGATGCCGGGGATAGACCTTGGGTCATAAACTGCACCCGCTTCTCCCGCGATCACTTCGGCGGCCACCCGTCCTTCATGGGTGGCTTTATGAGCCAGGAAAGGCTGGCCGGCAAGATCGCCTATGGCGTAGACAGATGTAAGGCTGGTCTGTCGCCGGTCATTTACTTTGATAAATCCTTTTTCGTCTGTTTCTATACCGGCTTTGTCCAGGTGCAGGGGATCGGGGTCTGGTTTTCTTCCTACCGCCACCAGTACCTTATGAAATTTCTTTTGCTGCTCTTGGTCCCTGCCTTTGAGAACTACCTTCACGAGATCGTTCTCCACAGCAACGTCTTCGGCCTTTGTTTCAAAATAGACTTCTTCAAAAAGGTCCTTGTTTTCCTTTTCAAAGATCCCTACCAGGTCGCGATCTGTACCCGGCAAAAAACCGGGGGTCATTTCAGCAATTGAGACTTTACAGCCCAAAGATGCATAAACGGTGCCCAGCTCCAGGCCAATATAGCCGCCGCCAATGATGAGCATGCTTTCGGGTACTTCTTTTAGATCCAGGGCATCTGTGGAATCAATGATGTGTTGGTGATCGATCTCAATGCCTGGTAGATCCATGACTTTAGAGCCGGTAGCCAGTATGGCATTTTCAAATTCAAGGGAAAAAACTTCACCTTCCCCGTTATCTATGACCAGTTCCTTTTCTGAACTAAAGGAGGCCCGGCCCCGTATATATTCGATGTTTCTTTTGCCGGTAAGGTGACCAAGCCCCCCGGTAAGTTTTGCAACCACTTTGTTCTTCCATTCATTCATCTTTTTCAGGTCCACCCGGGGTTCTTTAAAATTTAACCCCCACTTTTCTGCTGCGGCGATTTCCTGTTTGGTCCTGGTAATATGCAAGAAGGCTTTGGAGGGGATACATCCCCTGTAGAGGCAAACCCCACCCGGATTCTCTTCAGGGTCAATGAGGCTCACTTTAAGCCCCAGTTCGGCAGCTCTGAATGCCGCGGCATATCCACCCGGGCCTGCTCCAATGATTACCAGTTGCTTTTTATCCTGTTTTGCCATGTACTACTCTTTTTTATGTTTCCCTTCAAAATGAGTGGAAATCCCCGAATACATTTCAGCGGCCTCCATGATGGTCTCAGACAGGGTGGGGTGAGGATGAATACTTAGGGATATATCTTCGGCTGTAGCCCCCATATCTATGGCTAAGCCGATCTCTGAGATCAGGCTGCCGGCTTTTTTCCCTACCACTCCGCCACCAATGAGTTTTCCTGTTTCTGCATCAAAGACCAGTTTGGTAAGGCCATTCGCCTTACCCACCGAAACTGCTCTTCCCGAAGCCACCCAGGGAAATTTCGTTACCCTTACCTTTGTGCCCTTTTCCTTCGCCCTGTCCTCCATGCTTCCACACCAGGCCATTTCCATTCTGGTCGTGGCGACCACAGAGGGAGTGGGTTTTGATTTTAGTAACGGTGTTTCTTCTCCTGCGATGACCTCGGCCGCCAATCGACCTTCATATGTGGCTTTGTTGGCGTACAAAGGTTCCCCGGTTACATCCCCGATGGCATAGATATGGGCGCTATCTGTTTTCTGTTTCTCATCCACTTTTATAAAACCGTTATCATCCTTTTCAATACCGGCGGCTTTCAGGTTCAAGTGGCTGGTGGCAGGCTGCCTTCCCAGGAGGACCAGGACCCGGTCATAATCATTTCCCCATTCCTCATCCTCTTTTTTCAGCTTAACCCGAATGCTTTCGTTGTCAGCGTTGACCTCTGTAACCTGGGTATGGAAATGCAATTCGCGGTAAAGGCTTTCATTTTCTTTTTGAAAGATCTTCACGAGATCCTCATCTACCCATGAAAGAAGTCCCGGTCCCTCTTCGGCAAGGGAGACCTCGGTTCCCAGTGTGGCGTAAACACTGCCCAGCTCCGCACCAAGAAAGCCTCCTCCAATGATAAGCATGCTTTGAGGGATATCCTCCAGGCGTAGGGCATCTGTGGAATCAAGGATCTTCTTGTGGTCGAATTTAGCCTGCGGATGTTCCCGTGGTATTGAACCTGTGGCTATGATGAGGTTTTCAAATTCCAGGCGGTATGGGTCTCCTTCCTCTGGTTTTACCTCCAGCTCATGCTCAGAAAGGAATGATGCCATGCCCCTTATGGTCTCAATATTTCTTTCTTTGGACAGAAGGCCTATCCCTTCCGTTAATTCCTTTACCACTTTGCT
>JBEPWW010000259.1:0-4089 GCA_041642215.1 Salinimicrobium sp.
TAATTATTATGCGGGAGCCCTTGCCAATAGGTTCGGGAGGAAAAACCTGCTGGTACTGGGATGGATCTTTGCAATCCCTATCCCATTCATTTTGATGTATGCTGAAAACTGGAACTGGATAGTAGCAGCCAATGTCCTTCTGGGGATCAACCAGGGACTTGCATGGTCCAGCACCGTGGTGATGAAAATTGATCTGGTAGGTGAGAGACAGCGGGGATTTGCTATGGGACTTAACGAATTTGCCGGATATCTGGCTGTAGGTCTGGTCGCTTATTTAACAGGATGGATAGCCGGGGAATATGGTCTTAGGCCTTATCCATTTTACCTCGGGATCGGGTTGATGGTGATGGGACTGCTGGCAAGTATTTTTCTGATCAAAGATACCAGGGGCCATGCTTTAAAAGAGGGGAATACCAGCGAGGTGTCGTTATTAAAAAACTTATTTTGGGATACCACCTGGAAAGATAAGAATTTGGGATCTGTAACCCAGGCGGGGCTTATCAATAACCTCAATGACGGCATGGCCTGGGGATTATTTCCAATTCTTCTTGCCGTTCGGGGTTTTAATCTGGAACAAATAGGAATTGTAGTAGCTGTTTATCCGGCTGTGTGGGGGATAGGGCAATTGTTCACCGGGAGGATGGCAGATAAATTCTGTAAAAAAGATATGCTGTTTGTTGGAATGTTGCTGCAGGCCATTGTCCTTATCGCACTGGTTTGGGCAGGAAGTATGTGGCAATTTGTGAGTCTCATGGTGTTGCTTGGATGGGGCACTGCTATGGTGTATCCCACATTTTTAGCTACCATTGCTGAAAACACCCATCCTACAGACAGGGCTCAGAGTATTGGGATATTCAGGCTTTGGCGGGATCTGGGTTATGCCGTTGGAGCCATACTCACCGGTGTGATCTCAGACCTTATAAGTATTGAAGCTGCTGTTGGAGTGGTTGGAGCTATTACCCTGTTTTCTGCTTCTGTTATTTATATAAGAATGAAATGCGGTGAAGGAAACTCGATAAGGCTATTGTCTATATTCGTGGGTCGATCTGTTAAATGTTAGCTGTGCCTGGAGTAGAGATATTGTAACTAATGTTACTGTGCAACACGACCCTGTAAAGTATTTTTGCTGCCGAAATAAAATTAAAACAAAACAATAACTAAACTATATAAGATATGTTTTTTCAACACGTATATGACAAATCGCTTGCCCAGGCAAGTTATGTAATAGGATGTCAAAGAACCGGAGAGGCAATTGTCATCGATGCAAAACGGGATATTGATACCTATCTCGAAATAGCAAAACAGAACAAGCTAAACATTACCCATGTCACTGAGACTCATATCCATGCCGATTTTCTGGCAGGAACAAGGGAACTGGCCAAAGTGACCGGAGCAAAAATGTATCTTTCAGATGAAGGCGGACCAGACTGGAGTTACCAGTTTGACCACGTGGGATTGAAGGATGGGGATTCGATAAAGGTAGGGAATTTGACCCTGGATGTAATTCATACCCCGGGCCATACTCCGGAAAGTATCAGTTTCATCCTTACAGATAACCCGGCAACTAAAGAGCCTGTGATGGTGTTTACAGGGGACTTTGTTTTTGTTGGGGATATTGGACGACCAGATCTGTTGGAAAAAGCAGCCGGTCTTAAGGGAACTCAGGATAAGGGGGCCGAAGATATGTATAAGTCTATAAAAAGGTTCAGCGAACTTCCTGCCCATCTTCAGGTGTGGCCGGGCCACGGTGCAGGATCTGCCTGTGGGAAAGCACTTGGAGCTGTTCCAAGCACTACTGTGGGATATGAAAAGATTCGTAACTGGGCTTTTCAGTATGAGGATAATAAGCAGGGATTTATCGAATACCTGCTGGAAGGACAGCCGGAGCCTCCAAAGTATTTTGCAATGATGAAAAAGCTGAACAAAGAAGAACGTCCATTGCTTACTGAGGTTCCTAAACATCAAAAACTTTCTGCTAAAGAATTTAAAGATGCCTACGAAAAAGGTATAACAGTTATCGACGCACGGGATAATCAGGAATTTGCTAAGGGACATATTCCCAATAGCATAAACATCCAGGGAAACAATTCTTTTTCAACCTGGGCCGGCTGGTTCCTTAATTACGATGAGCAGTTCATCATTGTAGCCGATGATGAACAGATGGAAGACCTTACCAGAAAACTTATGCGGATAGGACTGGATAACGTCCTGGGGTATATTTCAGATGTGAAAGCTTTGGAGCTTCCTTTGGAAAAGACAGAAAATCTTTCCATAGATGAATTCAAATCAGTTTTAAACAAGGGCCATGTCCAGGTAGTAGATGTCCGCGGAGTATCTGAATATAAAGAAGCGCACATAGAAGGAGCGGAGAATGTCTTTGTGGGAACGATCGAAGATAACCTTGGGAAAATTGATCGTGATAAAGAAGTCGTGATCCATTGTCAAAGTGGAGCCAGAGCTGCCATCGCTCAATCTGTATTGGCGAGAAAAGGAGTGAAGAATGTTAAGGTCTATCCCGGCGGAATGGAGGAATGGTCCAAACAGGATCAGCCCGAGGTCTCTTCTGATTTTAATATCTCCCTTACCTAAATTAAGATTCAATATTATTAAAGGATCCCGGCGTCATATGATTGCCGGGATTTTTTATATCTACCGTTTAAATAATTGAGAGCCCAGTTGTCCTGAAGGAAATTTTTTAAATTTCGGCCGTACTGTAAGCTCTTCGATATATGATGCCTTACAATCCCTGTGAAAAATATTTTTGTCATAGTATACATTGTTGATTATTCTAAGAATTTGATGATTTTACCATTTTTGAAAACCCAGGAATGTTTAAACCGCGAAGAAATATATTCGCATTCTGTAGCTCCACGTCCCTCTGCAATACCGGTTACCAGCAAAACATCTTTTTCAGAAAGCTCATATTTAAGATCACGAAATACCAGACTTACCCATTTGTTTTTCAAGACAGCGGATAAGTTTATAGTATATCGGGAATCTTCTTTCCCGGCTTTTATCTCATCCCAATTAACACCTGGTGCCGTGAAGGCGAGATCCTGCAAAGAGGCATTTTTATCCTGCAGCACTGAATAAATTTGCCGCACATTGGAGATCCTGTCGCCATCCTGTGCCTTGGCTGCAACCGTGAAAAGGATGAAAAGAAGAAGGATATGTTTTCTAAAGCCTGCCATAGATTATTCAGATTAATTCGAAGTGTAAGCCAAATCCGGTCTCATAAACCCCGTTTCAGTTTCATATTTGTTGACGTATTGCATCATGTCCTCGAAAAGCTTTTTTCCTTCCTGCCCAAGAAGCTCTTCGGTCTCGTCTGAAATTTGAGCATAAGACTGAGCATCTTTTGCCGAGATTACCACGAGGTAATAGTCTCCATCGCTGCCAAAGCCATTGCGATAGACCCTGTAGTTTTCTTTCGCACCTTTCTCATTGTACAGCTTTTTGATTTCCAACATCTTCTCCCTAAGAGCCGGCACATTCTCTGGAGTGACGTGCAGGAAATGCCATTTTCTATAGTCTTGACCCGGAGTATTTGTAGTTAATCCATCTGGCATGTAAGACAGGTTTTCTGCGAGATGCACTATGTAATCTTTGTGAATGTCATAGCACTTGTTAAAGCGGCTAAATAGCTCGCCGAAGTTTTTATTTCCCATCTTTTCAGCCAGAGGGGCCAAAGGATTTTTATCCAGATCGGCCATGTTTGACACTGGTGAAATACTGAGGTAAGTACCATTGTCTAATCTTGCCGTGCTGAAATCGGTTTCCTTAATGTTATGCTTTTTTAAAGCAGCAATAAAATCTTTTGTTACGGCTTCATATTCTTTGGTCATTGAGGGTTTAACCTGATCCTCATGAACCCAAAAGACCTGGTTGGCCACCGGTGCCTGAGCAGTTGCTTCAGCAGACTCTAGCAGAAGCAATGCAACGAAAAGACTGAAGAAAAATTTAGTTTTCATAATTTCAAGGTTTTAGTTAATTACAAAACAATTTATCTTTGTAAACACCAGTAAACAAGCATATTAGGATGAAAAGGCATTTAAACTGTCCGAAAGGGCTATTATCCTTAACGAAAGG
>JBEPWW010000260.1:0-4083 GCA_041642215.1 Salinimicrobium sp.
TTAATATGCTTACACATACGTTTTGCATATTGCTGCAAACTTTCTGAAGGTTCTGGCAACAGCCAATCCAGCCAATGGATCTCATATTGCTCTTCCGGAAGCCGGATGTGCTCAAAGATCGTAGGATTTGCTGCAAGTCCCGGCATACAATAAACGTGGGTTTTAAACTCGTTTTTCATGCTGTTCAACCGTTTTTGCGGAAAATTCGCACAAAAACATTCTTTTTCTTCTCAAATTTAATGGAAAAATAATGGCTTTTAGGAAGGTTCCTTCTTAAAAATCAAAAATATTTTTCTCCTTCTTTTCCTCTATAAATAGTTTATTCTTCTCGTTAAAAAATGATTTAGACGAGAGAGTTTTTCTTAAGATTGGCGGGTTTTTTGATGTATTTATTTAACACCATAAACCTATTACCATGAATGCGGATCTATTAATAAAAGACAATGAATTCCTTCGTCAGTTCGAAGCAGAGATCGAAGGGGAACTGGTTAAGATAGAATACTCCCGGCAGGAGCGTAAGATCTTCCTCACTAAGCTTGTGATGAGCGAAGAGCTTCGCACCCAGGGATTCATGGATTTCTTTATTCAAAAGGTTCTGGAGAGGATCAGGGAAGAGAACATCAGGGTGATGCCCACCAGTCCTGCGATCGCGCGGTTCATGAAAAAACACCGGAGAAAATATAAGGACCTTCTGCCCGTTGGGATCAATATCTGATCAAATCCCTATTTCCTCCTGAAGGTATTCGAACCGAACCAGACCGTCTTCATCGATCCGATCCAGCCGGATCTCGTGAAGTGTATTTACCAGCTCAGGATTCCATGGCGTTTTTACTTTTACATAGTTCTCTGTAAATCCATGAATATACCCTTCCTTATTTTCCCCTTCAAAGAGAACAGTGGCGGTTTTTCCCAGCTGAGATTCATAGAACGCCCTGCGTTTCTTAACCGAAAGTCCACGAAGCATCTTACTCCTTTTCTTCCTGACCTTTAACGGCACTACCTCCTCCATCTGAGCAGCAACTGTGTTATCCCTTTCTGAATAGGTAAATACGTGCAGGTAGGAAATATCAAGTTCGTTCAGGAAATTATAGGTTTCCAGGAAATGCTCTTCGGTCTCCCCGGGAAAACCAACGATCACATCCACTCCTATACAGGCATCTGGCATAACACTTTTGATCTGCTCCACCCTGTCTACATACAACTCCCGCATATACCGGCGTCTCATCGATTTTAAAATGGTGTTGCTCCCGCTCTGCAGTGGAATATGGAAGTGCGGCACAAAGGCATTGCTTTGGGCTACAAATTCGATCGTTTCATTTTTCAAAAGGTTGGGCTCTATAGATGAGATCCTCAGCCTTTCGATCCCGTTAACCCCGTCCAGTGCTTTTACCAGGTCCAGAAACGTATGCTCATGCTTCTTATTACCAAACTCTCCTTTTCCGTAATCCCCGATATTCACTCCGGTTAAGACGATCTCTCTGATACCTTTTTCACTTATTTTTCTGGCGTTTTCCAGTACATTTTCCAAAGTATCACTTCTACTGATGCCTCTGGCCAGCGGTATGGTACAGTAAGTACATTTATAATCACACCCATCCTGCACCTTTAAAAAAGCTCTTGTGCGATCGCCATAAGAATAGGAGCCCACATAGAAATCGGCTTCCTCAATTTCACAGGAATGAATTTCTCCAAAATCATTTTTTGAAAGATCATTCAGGTAATCCGTGATCTTGAACTTTTCGGTGGCCCCCAGAACAAGGTCAACCCCGTCTACTGCTGCCAACTCCTCTGGTTTTAACTGTGCGTAACATCCAACAGCAGCAACAAAAGCATCTTCATTGGATTTTTGTGCCTGTTTCACTATGGTCTTGAAGCGTTTATCTGCATTATCTGTGACCGAGCAGGTGTTAATCACATAAATATCTGCCGCCTCATTAAAATCCACACGCGTAAAACCCTCATTTTTGAAACTTCTGGCGATGGTTGATGTTTCTGAAAAATTAAGTTTACAACCAAGGGTGTAAAAGGCTACTTTTTTAGGGCTTTCCATAATTCTCTTTTCCGGAAGCATTACAGCTTAACACTCCCAATTTCAAATAATTAGACACCTTGTCCAGGATCAACTTTAAAGGCCCGCAAAGATACCAACTAATATTGGTTTTTTAAAACAGCGGAAAGCTTAAACCTTAGAGCCGGGAACAGACTTTTTTGCGATATTTGACTAAAAGCAGAAAAATGAGTTTTGGCAGTGCCTTTGGTGCAATTGTAAGTCTTAAAAATAACAGGCGCTCCCAATCGGGGCGGACTGAAAAGCACATTTCTGGCAAGGAATCTGTTTCGGGCATAAAAAGTCACCGCCAGCCCTCTGCCGCAGAACTTGAAAAGATCAGGAACAGGCTAAAATCAGAAAACCGGAGAAGATAACAAAAGCTTCTCACTTTCTCCCTGGTCATTCTTTTCTTGCTCCTGTTCTCTTTTGTGTATTGTATGTTTTAAAAAGAAGGCCCCAAAATGTTTCATGACCTTTGCTTTCTTCTGCCAATAAAAATTGTTCCCTGAACATTGATCATTGGTGACCAAACATTGATTGGATCACCCCCGTCTGTATTTCTGGGTTTGCTCGAAAACCTCTTCCAGGATCGCCTTATCTTCTTGAGAAAATTCGATACCTCTTCTAGCCATCACTTTTTCGGCTACTTCAAAGGCTTTGTCCGTTACATAGGTAGTAGTGCCACCGCTTCCACCCCAGCTAAAGCTTGGGATAAAATTCCGCGGAAAACCGGCACCAAAAATATTCGCGCTTACCCCTACTATGGTCCCGGTGTTAAACATGGTATTGATCCCGCATTTACTGTGGTCCCCCATCATCAATCCACAAAACTGAAGTCCTGTAGGGACAAATTTTTCCGCAGCGTAATCCCAAAGCCTCACTTCGGCATAATTATTTTTAAGATTAGAGGTATTGGAATCTGCACCAATATTACACCATTCCCCTAAAACCGAATTCCCGAGAAAACCATCATGCCCCTTATTGGAGTATCCGAAAATCACCGAATTATTTATTTCCCCACCGGCCTTGCTGTGTGGCCCGATGGTGGTTGGACCGTAAATTTTTGCGCCCATTTTAAGGGTAGCATGTTCACAAAGTGCCAGTGGCCCCCTCACGATGCTCCCCTCCATTACTTCGGCATTTGCCCCAATGTAAATAGGGCCTTCAGAAGCATTTAGGATCGCACATTCCACCCTTGCTCCTTCCTCGATAAAAATATTTTCTGGCGCTATCACGGCATTCGTCGCTGATATTGGTTGGCTTTCCCTATCCCGCGTGATCAGTTCAAAGTCGGCTAGAATAGCCTCTCCATTCTTTTTGAAAATATCCCAGGTATGCTCTATCAGGAACGCACTACCCTCCATTTCTACTGACCTCACCTTACTAAAATCCACATCCTGATCTTCCATGGCGTAAAAAGCCACTACATCTTCATCGTAAAATATGGCTTCCCCCTCCTGCAGGTTCAGTACCTGTTCAACCAGTTCTGCTGTTGGAAGAAAAGAAGCATTGATCATGACATTGACCTCCATTTCCACCATTGGCCATTTTTCAGCCAGGTAATCTTCGGTGACGGTAGAAGTAGTGCTATTGAGCCATTTCTCCCACTTTTCCCTTATAGTGAGGATCCCAACCCTGATATCGGCCACGGGCCTGGTATAGGTGAATGGCAAAAGCTGGTTGCGGTTTGCCCCATCAAACAAGACATAGTTCATAGTAGTATCTTTTAAATGTAAAGGTACAGGTTAATTTGAAAAAGAAAAGCTCAAATGCCGGGTGACCGCTCTCACGGTATTGAAATATCAGCAATAAAAAAAGCCTCCGTTCGGGAGGCTTTCAATATTTGCAACAGGCGAAATTACTTCTTGTATTTCGCGTATTTGTTCTTGAACTTGTCGATACGTCCTGCAGTATCCAACAACTTCGCTTTTCCAGTGTAAAATGGATGAGACGTCCTTGAGATCTCCATTTTCACCAAAGGATATTCCTGACCTTCAACTTCAATAGTCTCTTTTGTATTGGCGGTAGACTTT
>JBEPWW010000261.1:0-4057 GCA_041642215.1 Salinimicrobium sp.
TTTTCTATGATCAACAAACTAACCATTCTGGCAGTATTCATAACTGCGTCTTTCGCTTTTACCACCAAATCAGAACTATTTGAAAACACTCCTAAAGAGGAGATCACGGAGAACTCCATAACTGCAGGCCCTGCTCTTTCCGAAGCGGAAGAGATCAACCTGCTGTATGAGGCTTTTTCGCTAAATAATGCCAACATGCCGTCTCTTACCTCTTTCTCAAACGGGATCTTAGGATATACCAAACTGGAGAAGGAAAATAAGGTTGAAAAGCAGATCCTTACGATCGTTGATTTTAGCCTTCCTTCCACAGAAAAAAGGATGTGGGTACTGGATATGGCCAGCAATAAAGTATTGTTCCATACTTATGTAGCCCACGGCACCAACACCGGGGGGAATATGGCTACCGCCTTTTCCAATACGCCAAACTCGTTACAGAGCTCCCTTGGGTTCTATGTAACTGCTGAAACGTATTATGGCAGGAATGGACTTTCCCTGTTCATCGATGGGATGGAGAAAGGGTTTAACAGCAATGCCCGTGACCGTTACGTGGTGATCCATGGAGCCGATTATGCCAACCCCGATTTCATTAAGAGGAACGGAAGGCTGGGAAGAAGTTATGGCTGTCCTGCCGTACCTACCGCCCTTACCCAGGATATCATTGATACGATCAAAGGGCAGTCTGTACTATTCGTTTACCATACAGACGAGAACTACGTTAAAAAATCCCGGTACCTTAACGGTAGCCAGGCCATATAATCAATTCGCCAGGAGCGCGGTCCAGATCTTTTTGTCCAGCTCGTATACATCATCTGTAAAAACAGTTTTCCCATTGTCCTTCCAGGCCGTCCAGTAAAAATGGTGGACCTGGATGGGCTGGGTTATTTTTACGTGGGTGGTCTTTCCTCCGGCAAGGATCTCGTTGATCCTTGCCTGGTCCCATTCGGGTTGGTTGTCTACCACATAGGCCGAGAGGTCAAGGGCATCTTCCACCCGAACACAGCCTGAGCTCTCTGCCCGCTCGTTTTGGGCGAACAGGGATTTTGCCGGTGTGTCATGCAGGTAGACCAAAAACCGGTTCGGGTAGATGATCTTCACCCTTCCCAGGGGGTTGGATGGTCCCGCGCGCTGTGTAAAGGTATAGTTCTTCACCCGGGGATCAGACCAGTCAATGCCGGAAGGATCTATACGCTCCCCACTGCTGTTGGTTACCACCATATTATTATTCCTAAGGTAGGATGGATTTCTGGAAGCCGCAGGGATCACATCCCGGGTCTTGATCGTTGGGGGAATGGTCCATTCAGGATTAAGGACAATGTGTTGTAAGGTCTCTGAAAAAATGGGAGTAGGACGGGATTTTCTCCCCGCGATCACGTTGTGGGTCCTTAATGTATCCCCATTCTTTACTACTGCCAGTTTATAGTCCGGGATGTTCACCAGGATGTAATGATCACCCAGGTCGCGCGGATACCAGCGCCATCTTTCGAGGTTGGCCAGGATCTGCTTGTGCCGGTTCTCAGGTTTTTTGTTCAGCTCTTCGTAGGTGGCATTTCCCAGGATCCCGTCTACCTTGAGGCGTTTTCTTTCCTGGAATTCCCTCACGGCCTTTTCCAGCTCACGGTCGTATAGGTTTTCTTTTATTTCATGGATGGGATGGAGGAATCCCAGTTCCTTCAGGCGATCTGCTACTTCGGGAATCCTGCTGTCCTTTTCTCCGGGACGAACCAGTTTGCCTGCTTTCACAGTAGTAAAGGAAGTGTCCTTTTCTTTTAGAGCAGTATATTCCTCCAGTGCCGCTTTCAGATCCCTGTAGACCTGGTGGGGTGGCTTTAGATCTTCCAGAGCCCCGCTGATGTCCCCTTTTTCCAGAGCTTTTTCCAGGTGGGCCGCAAGATCCTTTTCTTCCCTTTTCACGCCATAGTAACGGTGCAGTTTTGCAGGGTCCAGTTTGCCGTAGAACAGGTGCCGGGAGTAGGTCATAAAGGCATCGGTCAACAGGATATCAAGTCTGCTGCTTTCTTTTTCGCTCCTGGATTTGGAACGCAGAAGCTTATTGATCTCCTCCAGGTGATAGTCTTTCGGGCGCAGCCCTTCTTTCCCGGCTTCATCCAGGCGGGTATAAAGTTCTGTCGCGGTCTCCTCATCTGTCCAGGTGGGAGTATATTCTCTTTCCCGGTAGAATGCCTTCACATTTTCTTTGCTAATTAGGCTGCCGCCGGAAAGCCTGGAGAGGATATTTTCGATCCCCTCGGGGCTGGTCCTGGTCTCCTGGTCACCCCAGTTGAAGCCGAAGTTATTCTTCGCGTCGCTTTCATTGCAGCTTATGAGCACCATTCCCGTTAATATAACAAACAGGAACGGTAAATAGGTTATGGCTCTTTTTTTCATTTGGGTTTGTTTTAATTTCATCTTCTTCATCTTCGGCCGCAAGAGCGTGATGCCGGTATGGGACCGGAATAATGAAAGGACAGGCAGGTGCGGCAGACTTGCCGATGAAAAGGGAAGGGAAAGCCGGAGATCTTTCCTGATTTCCGGCTAACGATCCCGTGGAATGCTATAATTCGGTGGCTTGGATATCCTGGTAATCTTCGTGCCGCTCAAATTGTTTTGCGGCGTAGGCGCAGAGGGGGTCGATCTTGAGGTTGTTTTCCCGGGCGTAGTCCACACTGTGTTTCACCAGGCCACTGGCAAGGCCTTCTCCTGTCTCAGAAGGATCGGTTTCAGTATGGTCCAGGGTCATGATCTTGTTGTCCCCAATGGTATAGGTGAGCTCAGCGATGATATCCCCGTCCTTTTCTATGTAGAACATGCCTTTTCCGTCATTCTCTTTCTGCTGAATATCGTGTTTCATGGTATTATTTTTTATGGATTTGGTCCACGATCCCGTATTCGATGGATTCCGTCGCATCCATCCAGTGGTCGCGGTTAAAGTCTTTTAAGATACGGTTGTAATCCTGGTTACAGTTCTCGGCCAGGATCTTGGCGCTCAGGTGTTTGATCTTCAGGATCTCTGCGGCCTGTATTTCAATATTGGAAGCCTGTCCCTGCGCCCCGCCACTGGGCTGATGTATCATGACCTTGGCATGGGGCTGTACGAACCGCCGGCCTTTTGCCCCGGCTGAAAGAATGATGGAAGCCATGGAAGCTGCCAGACCCGAGCAAATGGTGGATACCGGGGAATTCAGGGAAAGCATGGTGTCATAGATCGCGAATCCCGCGGTAACATAGCCGCCGGGACTGCTAATGTACAGCTCGATCTCCCCATCTCCTATGGCATCCAGGTATAACAGGCGTTCGACCGCATGTTTGGCGGTCTTTTCATCTATTTGTCCCCATAGAAAAACCTTACGGTCTTCCAGGAGGGCAGTGTCTATCAGGTCCTGAACTTTTCTTGTCTTTTCTTCTTTCATTATGATTTCTTAGTGGCTTATGATTATATGCTAAAAATATGATTAATTTTGCACAAAAAAGGACAATGGACCCGGCATTTAACAAGATTTTAAAGGAAGAAATCCCCCTAATTCTCCCGCTAATTCAGAAGCTTATGGGGAATCAGTTTTCAGATGAGGTCCTTTATGAACGCTTCTCAGAGATGTTCGGGCAAAATTATGAATGTCACGGGATCTATCTTGATGGGGAGCTGGCCGGGGTGTTCGGATTGTGGTTCATGACCCGTCATTATGCCGGCAGGTCCTGTGAGCCCGATCATATCTATATAGAAGAGAAGTTCCGCAGCCGCGGACTGGGTAAAAAACTTTTTGATTTCATTTATGCCTACGCGAAGGAGCGCGGTTGTGAAACATCAGAGTTAAACAGCTATGTGAGCAACTACAGGTCCCATAAATTTTACCTCAATGAAGGTTACGAGATCAAGGGGTATCATTTTCTAAAAAAGCTATAATTTTATTTTGAAAAATAAAAACAGAACAAGTATATTTGCAGTGCTAATGCGGGAGTAGCTCTCCCGATAGCTATCGGGAGGTAAAGCGTCAGCCGCCTTCTTAAAAAATAGAATCTACTAACGCGGGAGTAGCTCAGTTGGTAGAGCGTCAGCCTTCCA
>JBEPWW010000262.1:0-4036 GCA_041642215.1 Salinimicrobium sp.
TTAAATAACCTATGACTTTTATAAAATTCCTCTTTAGCAAAACCTTTCTGATACAGTTGGTTTTGGCAGCACTGGCCCTGGTGCTCATCGTATTTATCATTCTGCAATGGCTCGAACATTCCACGAATCAGGACCAGCGTATAACCGTGCCCGACCTCTCCAGGTTGTCCCTGGAAAGGGTGGATGAACACCTTGCCGAGCTCGACCTGCGAAGGGAGATCCTCGACTCTGCCAACTACAACCCCGATTACCCGCCTTTTTCGGTGATCGACCAGGTACCGCTGGCCGGGAAGCAGGTGAAGGAGAACAGGAAGATCTATCTTACCCTGAACCCTTCTGGATACCGCAAAGTAGAGATCCCGGAGAACCTGATCAGGAGGACCCGCCGCCAGGTAGAACCAACCTTGAGATCGTTGGGATTTGAAATTGGCAGCATCACATATAAACCCGATGTGGCCAAAGATGCGGTACTTGAATTGCAGCATAAAGGCCGAAAACTGGAACCGGGGGATAAGCTCACCAAGACTTCAAAGATCGATCTTATCGTGGGAGACGGTACCGGCAGGTACGGCCAGGAGGAATCAGAAAATGAAGCGGATGCTATGGAAGTGAGTGCAGATGAATTTGAAGGAGACGAATATGAATTTTGAGAATGAAAATATAGAGATGGAGGAGAATGATGAGCTTTATGAGCATCACCGTTTTGTAGCCGATAAAGGGCAGCAGCCGCTGCGTGTGGACAAGTACCTGATGAATTATATTGAGGGTGCTACCCGCAACAAGATACAGGCCGCAGCAAAAGATGGGAATATTCACGTCAACGAGGTGCCGGTAAAATCCAATTATAAGGTAAAACCGGGGGATGTGGTGCAGGTGCTGTTCGAGCACCCACCTTACGAATTCCTGCTCACCCCGGAGAATATCCCGCTGGATATCGTGCATGAGGATGACGCCCTGATGGTGGTGAACAAACCCGCCGGCATGGTGGTGCATCCCGGTCACGGGAATTACAGCGGTACGCTTATCAATGCCCTGGTATATCATGTTGATAACCTTCCCCAGAACAGCAGTGAACGCCCGGGTTTGGTACATCGTATTGATAAGGATACCAGCGGATTACTGGTTGTTGCCAAGACAGAAGAGGCCATGACCAAACTCTCCAAACAGTTCTTCGATAAATCCAGTGAGCGGGAGTACGTAGCCCTGGTATGGGGAAATGTAGAAGAGGAGGAAGGTACCATAGAAGGAAACATAGGCCGGCACCCCAAGAACCGACTGCAGAATACCGTTTACCTTGGAGAGGATGAGGATAAAGGGAAACCTGCCGTGACCCACTACAAGGTCCTGGAAAGGCTGGGTTATGTGACCCTGGTCGCCTGTAAATTGGAAACAGGACGTACCCACCAGATAAGGGTGCATATGAAACACCTTGGCCATACGCTCTTCAACGATGAGCGCTATGGAGGAGACAGGATCCTGAAGGGCACTACCTTTACCAAATACAAACAGTTTGTGGAGAATTGTTTTAAGGTGCTGCCAAGACAGGCCCTTCATGCCAAGACCCTTGGCTTCAAACATCCGGTTAGCGGAGAATGGATGAGCTTCAACACCGAGATCCCGGAGGATATGCAGCAGTGTGTGGAGAGATGGAGAAATTACGCCAAAAATCAAAAAGAGGTCCTGGAGTAAAAAAGATCTGTTATATAACTAACTACTTTTAAAGCCATGGACCGCGTCTGTGGCTTTTTCTTTTACCCCCTCCCGGAATGCTTTTTGGTGGAAGCTCCCATAGATGTTCCCAATAGGATTATTGATAAGAACAGCAGAAAGCCCTATGAGGTTAGACCCGGAAATAGTATTTTAGTGCTGCATTAATAAAAATTGATCCGGAAATTCTCCGGAAAAAGAAAACTCTTATGAAAATCGTCATTTCCCCCGCCAAAACCCTGGATCTCGAATCCAAACTGCCCACTTCCCGCGGAACCCAGCCGCCTTTCCTTGAAACAACTGAAACCATTAACCGAAAACTGGCCAGGATGTCCCGGAAAGAAATTTCAGAATTGATGAACATCAGCGATAAACTGGCTGCCCTCAATCATACACGGTACCAGGAATTCGAGCCGGAACATAATAAGCAGAACTCCCGGCCGGCAGTTTTCGCTTTTGCCGGGGATGTGTATTCCGGTCTGGATGTGTATTCCCTGCCGGTGGAAAAACTGGATAAGCTCCAGGACAGCCTGCGTATCCTTTCGGGTTATTACGGAATCCTTCGCCCCCTGGACCTTATGCAGCCTTACCGACTTGAAATGGGAACAGACCTTTCTGTGGGAAGGAAGAAGGACCTGTATGCGGTATGGCAGGAAAAAGTGACGAATTATTTGAATGAGGAAATCGGGGAAGATGAATTATTCGTGAACCTGGCCAGCCAGGAATATTTTAAGGCGGTCGATGTGGAGAAACTCAAAGTGCCGGTGATCACGCCTGTTTTTAAAGACCTGAAGAACGGGAAACTCAAGATCATCAGCTTTTACGCGAAGAAAGCCCGGGGCTCCATGGTGAGGTATATTATCGATCATGATGCACAGACGCTGGAGGACCTAAAAGGATTTGACACGGATGGCTACCGTTACAGCGAAGAGGAGTCAAAAAAGAAAAATGAGCTGGTTTTTACGCGTTGAGCTTCAGCAGTGGTTTATTGTTAAAGTATTTAAAAAAGCGGTGTCTCACCGCTTTTTTCTTTTTAATTTCTGAAAAAAAGGAGGCTTCCCCATAGGAAGCCCGGCCAAGTAAAAACATTACAAAAAGCATTTTTCAGAATGGAGATTAAAAAGGTTTTAGTAGCGAACAGGGGAGAGATCGCGATAAGGATATTCAGAGCCTGCACAGAGATAGGATTACGCACGGTAGGGATCTATACATTTGAGGACCGGTATTCCCTCCACCGGTATAAAGCAGATGAAGCCTACCAGATAGGTGCCGATACAGATCCCTTAAAACCTTACCTGGATATTGATGCCATCATCAGGACCGCCCTGAAAAACGGGGTGGACGCCATCCATCCCGGCTATGGTTTCCTTTCTGAAAATGCCAAATTCGCGCAGCAGTGTGAGGATAACGGGATCGTCTTCATCGGGCCGAAAGTTTCGGTGCTTCAATCTTTAGGGGATAAGGTCAGGGCCAAGGAAGTAGCCGTAAAGAACAACATCCCGGTAATTGAGAGCAACATTAAGGAGCTGGGCAGTGTGGAAACAGCCCTGGACGAGGCTGAGCGTATTGGTTACCCCGTGATGCTCAAAGCCGCTTCGGGAGGTGGTGGCCGCGGTATGCGGGTCATCAGGGATGAGGAGCAGCTAAAAAGCGGCTTTACCGAATCCAAAAGGGAAGCTAAAAACGCCTTTGGGGATGATACGGTCTTCCTGGAAAAATTTGTGGAAGATCCCAAGCATATCGAGATCCAGATCATGGCCGATAACCACGGGAACATCGTGCACCTGTTCGAGAGGGACTGCTCAGTACAGCGAAGGTATCAAAAGGTGATCGAATTCGCCCCTTCCTACGGACTGGACGAAGACACCAAACAAAACCTTTACACATACGCCATTGAACTCTGTAAAGCGGTAGATTATAATAATATCGGGACCGTGGAATTCCTGGTGGATACAGACGGGAAGATCTATTTTATTGAGGTGAATCCGCGAATACAGGTGGAGCATACGGTTACTGAGATCATAACGAATATTGACCTGGTGAAGGCGCAGATCTTCATTGCCGGAGGATATAAATTATCTGATAAGCAAATTAAGATCGAGAACCAGGAAAGCGTGCAGGCCAACGGGTATGCCTTACAGTGCCGGATCACTACTGAAGATCCCACCAATGATTTTAAACCCGACTATGGAACCATCACTACCTACAGAAGTGCTTCGGGATTCGGGATCCGGCTGGATGCGGGCAGCATCTATCAGGGGGCTGTGGTATCACCCTTTTTCGATTCTATGCTGGTCAAGGTGTCCGCGAGCAGCAGGACCCTCGATGG
>JBEPWW010000263.1:0-4036 GCA_041642215.1 Salinimicrobium sp.
GAACATCAAACAGAAACTGAGTATTTCCACCAACTATGAATTCACAGAATACGCCCTTGCTTTCGACCTGATCTAGCCCGTACTTTTTACAGAGATCATTTGTAAACATGGAATACACCATGCTGAAAAGCGGTCTGCAGGTTTCTCCAGGACTCCTGCACGGGATGATCTTTCTGCAGTACTTCCATGCCAAGTTTCGGCATGATTTCAGCACAGGTCTCATAGCAATAATGCGCCAGTTCAAGGCCTTTCGCGGTTAACTCTTCCTCTGCGCGGTCCTCTTCAGCAAGATGTGCCTTCCAGCTCTTCTCCAGCAGTTCATAGAAAGCATCGCGCAACTCCTGCATCTTCTCGAGATACCGCTCATATTTTCCCTTTATAAATGCATACCGCTGCGGCTGAAAAACTTCCCAAATATCTTTTTTATTAGCCAGGTATTCCTGCACCTCCAACCAGAACCCACGGCTGATGCCGGTAATGACCGGCACGAAACAGGCCTGAGCAAACAGCATGAAGGGAAAGGAAGCAAGGGGGTAATTTGAGGAACGCGGTGGTGTGCTGAGATCGAAAAAGTGATCTTCCCTGATGCCCGTATTTTGAACCACAATACTGTGACTGCAGGTCAACGGAAGACCAATAGCATTCCAGTCCCGTTGCAGGCAAACCTGATCCTGCGAAAATATAACTGCCAGGACCTTTTCCTCCCGCCAGGTTACGGCTGTAAACAGCGAAGCCTGTTCAGAGCCGCTGCAGTATTTCCAGGAACCGCTAAGTTCCCATCGCTTCTCTCCACATTTTACGGCTCTACCGTCGGGTTTGCCGCTTCCTGCTACCAGGGCTTCTCTGGGCGAAAAGTAATCGCTGGCCACCCGGGCCGGAATATGATCGGCGAAATATGCCCCGCCCACACCAATAGCCAGTAACCAGCCCCAGTTGCCATCCAGGGTGGAGGCTCTCTCCAGCCAAAGGGCGCCTTCGTGTAACGGCAGCTCCAGTCCGTTCAGATCACAGGACAGATATATTTTATATAATTTTTCGGCATAATGGGTCTCCAGGGCATTTTTGCTTAGCTTCCCCTGCGGCTTCTCATTATCATTCCTGAAGAAATCAATGAATTCTCTGCGATTACGTGCTATCCATGGATCATCTCCATTTTTTATAGCTAATATAGCTTCTTTCCACATAGGTTGGCCTGATTAATTATTCCGGAATTTCGGACCAAAATACAAAGGCTTTTTACCGGAAAAAAGGATCGGGATAAAAATATATCCCTTTTCTAAAAAGTCGAAATCCTCACATTCTGATTCCAGTCAATTGTATACATTTGAAGTATTAATTTTATATTCATTTCTGATGTCATGAACAGGTCAGAATTCAGAATCAACAAGATGGACTGCCCGTCTGAGGAGCAAATGATCCGAATGAAACTAGCAGAAATGCGAGAGATCAGGTTCCTGGATTTCGACATTCCCTCGAGAAAACTAGTGGTATTTCATGAAGGCGATTCGAAAGATGTTGCCGATAGGATCCACAGTCTTCACCTCGATTCTTCCCATATTGCCACTAGCATTTATAAAGGTAAGACAGCTGTTGCCGAAACAGACCAAAAGCAGCGAAAGCTCCTTTGGTGGGTGTTGATCATCAATTTCAGCTTTTTTATCCTGGAAATGGTATACGGGATCCTTTCTTCTTCCATGGGTTTGATAGCCGATTCTCTTGACATGCTTGCCGATTCTATTGTCTATGGTTTAAGCCTGATGGTTGTTGGTTCTACGATCACGAGAAAAAAGAAGATCGCCACGCTAAGTGGCTACTTTCAGATCCTCCTGGCTTCTCTGGGGCTTATTGAGGTGGTAAGAAGATTTGTTGGACAGGAAATTATGCCTGGATTTAAAAGCATGATCCTGGTTTCCTTCCTGGCTTTATTGGCCAATTCCATTTCCCTGTACCTTATTCAAAAGGCCAAAAGCTCTGAAGTCCATATGCAGGCGTCGGCAATTTTCACCTCTAATGATATCATCATCAACTCGGGCGTTATTCTGGCTGGAATCCTGGTATATCTGACAGCCAGCCCTTATCCAGACCTGGTCATAGGCGCGATCATTTTCCTCATCGTCATGCGCGGGGCCTATCGTATCCTTCAACTGGGCAGGTAAGACCGGTATAACTCTCTTCCCCGAAGTTGTAGTGCTGCTTCCTCAGATAAATTTTTATCTTTATCCTTTTAAAAATGAAGATTGCCACCCGCAATCCCTACCTACGGTGTGAATCTGCATAACAAATTCACATGAACATCAAAGAAAAGATCGAACAATTCGCACCCTGTGCCGAAATGATGCCGGGGGTAGTAGTGATCCATGAACTGGAAGATTTCCAAACCGTATTTATGACCTCCAACGGCCTGGAGCAATTAGGGATCAACCTTAAGGAGCTGCAGGCGCTCAAGAGCAAATATCATGAGCGCTTCTTTAATAATGAAGACATGGAAGACTTCATGAAAAAACTGCAGAAACTGCTGCAGGAGAATGACCCCAGGCAAACCTTCACCTTTTTCCAGCAGGTAAAATTCAAGGACCGTGGGGAATGGGTGTGGCATATCGCATCTGTAAGGATCTTTGCCCAGGATCAAAATGGGGATCCCAGTCATACAGTGACAGTGGCCTTTCCGGTAGACAGGATGAAACATATTCCTCATAAAGCAGAGCGGCTATTAGCAGAGAACCTCTTCTTTAAAAAGAACCTGAACAGGTTCCTGAGCCTGGGAAAAAGGGAAAAAGAAGTATTAAAACTGGTGGCCCTGGGAAAAAGTTCGGCAGAGATCGCCCATGAATTGTGTATAGCGGTAGATACGGTGAACACCCACAGAAAGAAGATCAAGAACAAACTCGGCATCAGCACCAGCTACGAGTTCACGGAATATGCACATGCTTACGATCTTATATAAAAAAAATCGGAGCCCCTACAACTCCGATTTTTTGAAAACCCAATGACTAATAAAAATTAAAAAATCATTAAAGAAAAATTTCAGGCTTAACCCCATTTTTAACCTTACATTCTTCCTTATAGATTTTCATCGGTAAATTTACAAGAACAACCCGTCTATCACAATACCCACTTTTGGTGATTTTTAACTGCATTTTTCAGAAAACTTTGTGTAAAAACGTAAAGATTGCAGTTATTTTAAATAAGATTCTGAATTTTTACCGAATAGAGAGTTTTTTCTACCTTCGCAAAAAGCCCTTTCATGCACCGGCATTTTAAGCTATACAAACCTTACGGCTATCTCAGTCAGTTCGTTACCAGTCAAACTACCCGAAGGAACAAGAAACTTCTTGGGGAACTCTACCCCTTTCCCGAAGGCACTATGGCTGTAGGCAGACTGGATGAAGACTCAGAAGGCCTTCTGCTACTTACCACTAATGGTCAAGTTAGTGCAGAGATCACCGGGAGTAAGGTAGAAAAGGAATATTATGTGCAGGTCGATGGCCTTGTTACCCCTGAAGCCGTCAAACAAATGCAGTCGGGGGTGGAGATTGGGATCCATGGTAAAAAATACCTTACCCGCCCGTGTAAAGTTTTCATTTTGCCTTCAATCCCGGAATTCCCTGAAAGGGCGAAGAAGATAAGGGACGCACGTCATGGCCCCACCAGTTGGGTATCGATCACCTTAACTGAAGGCAAATTCAGGCAGGTAAAGAAAATGACTGCTGCGGCCGGTTTTCCCACTCTGCGGCTGGTAAGAGTACGCGTAGGAAATGAAACCCTGCAAGGCTTCGGGGCCGGGGAAGTTAGAGAGGTACCGGAATTCAATATTGATCGCCTCAACGAGATGAACCTGTCATAGCAAGCTCCCTGATCATCCAAATCTTCATCCTGTTTTTCTCCAGGAATTATTCACAATACACTATCAAAATAAGTCTTGTAGCAATTTAAACATGACAGGTGTCATTGTTATATCCTTTTGATCCTCTTACCTTTAAAACATTTCTTTAGAGATCCTGTCATGAAAACCATTTTATTGCCAACAGATTTTTCC
>JBEPWW010000264.1:0-4035 GCA_041642215.1 Salinimicrobium sp.
CCCGCACCCCGATATCCTCAGGGATCCCGAAAAGCACAAAATGAGATTGTGATCTCTCCAGGTCTTCGAGGGCTGGAATGAACTGCAACGTTTCCCCCAGTTTGGTTTCCCCTGCACGGGTAGCCAATCTATTGGCTATGTTTTTAGGGTTATAGATCTTCAGGCGCGGCATCTTATACTTTCTTTCCGTTGATGAATACTGAATCAATATGGTTCGCTCCAAAGGAATACGGCAAAAATCCGTAGGATGGAATTTCCTCTGTGAGTATGAAGTTGGCGGCTTTTCCCCTGGTGATGCTTCCGTGGGTATCGCTTAATCCCATGGCATATGCCGCATTTATGGTAGCGGCATTGATAGCCTCCTCGGGTGTCATTTTCATTTTTATGCAGGCCAGGGAGATGACCAGATTCATGTTGCCGCTGGGGGTACTCCCGGGATTGTAATCTGTAGCCAGGGCCAGTGGCAGGCCGGCCTCTATGATGTCTCTGGCAGGGGTGTAGGGAATGCCCAGAAAGAGTGAGCAGGAGGGGAGTGCCACCGGCATGGTCTTGCTGCCTTTAAGACTCTCAATATCCTCCGGTGTCATGACTTCCAAGTGGTCTACTGAAAGCGCCCCGTGATCCACCCCTGTCTGTATGCCTCCAATGGAGTTGAACTGGTTGACATGTATCTTAGGCAGCAGGCCGTATTCTTTTCCGGCGGAAAGGATCCGGTGGGTGTCTTCTACCGTGAAATACCCTTTTTCACAGAAGATATCCACATATTCGGCCAGATCCTCCTCTGCGATCTTTGGCATCATTTCATTGATAAGCAGGTCGAGGTATGCTTTTTTATCCTGTTTGTATTTCTTCGGAAGGGCATGTGCTCCCAGAAAGGTAGCCTTCACCGGAAGCGGGTAATTCTCCCGTAATCTTTTTATGACCCGAAGCATCTTCAACTCTGCTTCTGTGGTAAGTCCATAACCCGATTTGATCTCAATGGCAGTAGTGCCCATTTTCATGACCTCTTCCAACCTTTTAGCCGATTGTTCATAGAGATCCTCTTCTGAGGTTTCCTGAAGTTTGTTGGCAGAATTCAGGATCCCGCCACCTTTGTTCGCGATCTCCTCATAGGAAAGCCCGTTGATACGGTCCACGAATTCCTGCTCCCGGTTACCGGCATAAACCAAATGGGTGTGGGAATCGATCCAGCCTGGAAGGAGGATCTTTCCGGAGGCATTGATCTCCTCAACCCCATCAAGCTGGGGAAGGTTTTCCATTTTTCCGAAGTCAGCGATCTTACCCTCTTCAACTAAGATCCACCCGTTCTGCAGGCCGGGTAATTCCTTCATTTCATTTCCGGATACTTTCTTTACTCCTGCCTCCCTGATCTGTAACAATTCCTTAATATTGCTTATAAATACTTTCATAGGGTAAATATAAAAAAGTGCACAGGAAAATAAACCCAATTTTGGGGAAAGCTTTTGTTTTAGAGATCGCCCGGCGACGGGTAGGGGAGACAGGCTTATTAATTAATTATTTTTTACCTTAGTAAAAAATTAAAAACTCCTTTATTTATCATACTTATGGCTAAAAAACAACAGGGTATCAATACGATCTGTACCCACGCAGGGGAACTAAAAGATACCCAGTATAAAGGTGCTGTTTCACCTTTGTATATGTCCACTTCCTATGCGTTTGAAGATGTTGAGGTTAAACGGTATCCGCGGTACTTCAATACGCCTAACCAGATGGCACTCGCACAAAAAATGGCAGCCCTGGAGCACGGGGAAGCTGCTTTGGTCTTTGGAAGCGGCATGGCTGCAGTGAGTACCGCTCTAATGGCATTTTTACATAAAGGGGACCACGTGGTGCTCCAAAAGACCCTGTATGGGGGTACCAGCAATCTTATCGTGGAGGAATTTGAAAAGTTCGGGATTGAATTCTCTTTTACAAAGGATCTTTCGCCCCTTGCTTTTGAAGATGAGATCCAGGAGAATACCCGGGTGATCTATATCGAAACCCCCTCAAACCCGCTTCTCACTATTACTGATATCAAAAAGATAGCGGAAATAGCTAAAAAGTACGGCCTGGTAAGTATGATCGATAATACCTTTGCTTCCCCTGTTAACCAGAATCCTATTGACCTGGGAATGGATGTGGTGATCCATTCGGCTACCAAATATATGGGAGGTCACAGTGATATCCTCGCGGGGACGGTGATCTCAACAGAGGAGCATATTGACAGGATATTTCAACTGGGAAAGAATTTCGGGGGTAGTCTTAGTGACTATACGGTTTGGTTGCTGGAACGAAGCATAAAGACCATGGGCCTTCGAATTAAAGCCCAGAACGAAAACGCTCAGAAAATGGCAGAATTCCTGGAGCAAAATGAATTTGTGGAACGGGTATATTATCCGGGACTTCTTTCACATCCGGACCATGAGCTGGCAAAAAAACAAATGAAAGGTTTCGGGGGTATGCTTTCCTTTGAATTAAAGGAAGGAATGGATTCTTCAGTTTTTCAGAAATACCTCCAGTTGATCAAACCTTCTATGAGCCTGGCAGGGGTGGAATCCACGATACTTTCCCCGGCTCTTACCTCCCATGCTCTTTTAACTCCAGAGGAGCGCGAGCATCAGGGCATAAAGGATGGGCTGCTCCGATTTTCAGTAGGTATAGAGGAAACTGAAGATATTATAGAGGATATTGAGCAGGCCCTGGAGGAGACTAGAAAAGATATGCTGGATGTAAGGCTTTAAAAGAAGGAGTTTATAGCTTTCAGCTAATTATAAAAGATATACATGAAACTGGATATACTGGCAATAGGAGCACACCCTGATGATGTGGAATTGAGTTGTGCGGCGACACTGGCCAAAGAGATCTCCCGGGGTAAGAAAGTGGGAATCCTGGACCTGACCAGGGGAGAACTGGGCACCCGCGGTACTGCAGAGATACGGGACCGCGAAGCACAAAACGCGGCTGAAATACTGGGAATAGAGGTGCGGCATAACCTGGAATTCAGTGACGGATTTTTTGTAAACAATGTGGCCCATCAACTGGAGATCATTAAGATCATCAGGAAGTACAGGCCAGATATCGTTTTGGCCAATGCCATAGACGACCGTCACATTGACCATGAAAAAGGAGCCAAACTGGTAGCCGATTCCTGTTTTTTAAGTGGTCTTCGCAAAATAGAGACCATTCATGAACAGCAAACCCAGGAAGCATGGCGACCTGCGAATGTTTATCACTACATCCAGTGGAAAAATCTTACTCCAGATGTGGTTGTGGATGTGACAGGGTTCATGGACAAAAAAATGGAAGCGGTAAAGGCTTATAGATCTCAATTTTTTGATGAGAACAGTGATGAGCCGGAAACGCCTATTTCGAGCAGTAACTTCATTGATAGTATTACCTACAGGGCCAGGGATTTGGGCCGCCTGATCAATACCGAGTATGGAGAGGGATATACTGTGAATCGTTATGTGGCGGTAGATTCGCTGTTCGATTTAAAGTAAAAAATTACATTTTTTCTTTTGTAGAAATGAGGAAATGTGTTAGATTTGCAACCGATTTAAAATGGTGGTTGTAGCTCAGCTGGTTAGAGCGCCTGATTGTGGTTCAGGAGGTCGCCGGTTCGAACCCGGTCTTCCACCCGTTTTAAAAGCCTCTTGTGAGAACAAGGGGCTTTTTTTTTGGAATTTTGTTCCGGGTGAGAAGTTTATCCTGAGCGTAGTGCCGGTGAGGCACGAAGTCGAAGGGAACCCGGGATAATAAATCATGATCCAGTGTAGGGGATAAGGCAAATGCGCTGAATGATCATAGAAAATTCTGTTTTAGGGTGAGTCGTGAACTTTTCGTTTGCGCATAAAAAAACCTCCCGAGATTTAATTCCTGGAGGTTTAATTCTTAGAGACGAAATATGCGTTTATTTTTCTTCTCCCGTTTGGGTTGGCTTGTCAACAAATGGACGCTCGTCCCGGTTGGCGATCTCCCAGGCAGTAAGGAAGATCAATTTGGCCCTTTTCTCTAAAAGGTCATATTCTATCTTGT
>JBEPWW010000265.1:0-4032 GCA_041642215.1 Salinimicrobium sp.
CGGTATAAATCGGCCTGCATTTGCAGGTCATCAATAACAAAATCCAGTCCAAAGTTAAGAATATCTTCTGCTTCCCTATAGGATTCCAGCTGATTAAGCGCAGTGGCATAAAATAGGTACAGTAGAGGCTGTGAAGGGAAACGTTCAACAGCTCTCTCCCCCAGGAGCCGGGCCTTTTCAAATTTCCCGGAACCCAACTGCAGAAGCAGCGTGTTTTTTAAAAGGCTGAAATTGGAATCATCTACCTCCAGCGCCTTTTCAAAATACTCCAGCGCCTGATCAACCTGTCCTTTCTCAAGAAAAAAAGTTCCTAGTTGCCCATAGACCTTCTCATTGTTTTCCTCCTTAGAAAATATTTCCACGATCTCCACCAGATCCTGTTCCAGGGAAGGATTCTGTGTTACATATATAAGAAAATCATTCAGGGCCTGGTATTTGGTAAATTCATCGATCTGTTCACTTTTCGCGACCACCTTCATGGAATTCACCGCCTTCGCAGGTTGCCCGTCATTCAAGTAAAATTTATATAAAGCCAGATGCACGAGCTCAGAATCAGGCTTGACCTCCAGCAGTTGCTGTGCGGTCTCATAGGCCTTCTCCTGATCTCCTTCCTCACTATACACAAAGATAAGGTTCAGGTAATTCTTTTCCTCCTCAGGATCCTCCAAAAGTCGATTTCGCAGGTCCTCTATCTGTCCCTGCACATTGCCTGTGCGGGAATAGACCTGATGCCTAAGATTGCTCCGGAAATCGCTTTCCCCCCATTCCTCATCGAGCTCATCAAGCAATTTCAGGGCTTCCTCATATTCTTCATTAAGCAGGTAAAGATTTGCCAGGTCATCTGAAAACGTAGGATCCATTTCTACCAGCTCCTTCACAACAGAAAGGGCATTCGAAAAATCCTGATCAAGGAAATACGACCTGTACAATTCTTCCAGTACAGCCTTATTACCCGGCACTGCTTTTCTAGCTTTTTCAAGATAGACGGCTGCCTGGGTAAACTGCTCCATCGCATTATGGTTCTTACCCAGCTCAAGATAGACCACGGGCTGGGAAGGATCCAGGGCGAGGCATTTCACCAGGGCCTCTACAGCTTTATCATGATTCTCGATCGCCTTTTGTTTGAGGGCTTCAAAAAAATACTCCTGAAAATCATCGCTCACATTCCCCAGATCATCCTGCGCGACATCCACCACCAAGTCTTCCTTATTCTGAGCAAGCAGCTCTGAAGAAAAAAACAGCAGCGCCATGAAAAATAATATCCTTATGTTCTTTTTCATATCCTATTTCATAAGCCCCGCATGATCGAAGCGCTATTCCAGCACAGAGTAATCGCCGATGCTTACCGCCCGGAAATTCCCATTGAAGCGGGCAAAATTCCCAATCATGGCGTTTTCCAGCTCTGCATTCTCAATTTCGGCGAAGGTCTGGATAAGACTGTTCTTTATGGTCGAATCAGTAATTTTACATCCATTTCCAACGGAAACATTCGGTCCGATCTTCGCATTTTTAAGTTCGACATTTTCCCCGATAAAGCAAGGCTCGATGATCTCAGAATTTTCCATTTTTACCTTGTCAGAAACCAATGGTTCCCCGTCATGCTGCAGGAAGTTCAACATACGGCTGTTGGTCTCCACGGTAACATCTTTATTGCCGCAATCCATCCATTCATCTACCTTACCGGGTACGAATTTCATCCCCTTTTGCTTCATGGCCTCAATACCGTCGTTGATCTGGTATTCTCCGCCCCTAATAATATTTTGGTCAAGCACATGCTGCAATTCCCGTTTAAGCACTGCAACATCCCTGAAGTAATAGATCCCTATAACGGCAAGATCAGAAACGAAATCCTGGGGTTTTTCCACCAGGTCCACGATCTCGCGCTTCTCGTTTAGCTGCACTACACCATAGGCTGATGGGTTTTCTACCTGCTTTACCCATATCACCCCATCTGCTTCTTTGTCTAACGTGAAATCGGCTTTAAAAAGTGTATCGGCATAGGCAATTACAGCAGGCCCCTCCAGGGAATCTGCGGCACACATGATCGCATGCCCGGTTCCAAGAGGTTTATCCTGATAATATATGGTGCCTTTGGCGCCAAGAGTTTTAGCGATATCTTTTAGATCGGTCTCCACTTTTTCCCCAAAATCCTCTCCAATGATGAAGGCGATCTCATCTATTTTTTCATCCAGCACTTTGGCTATGTCTTCCACGAGCCGGTGCACAATAGGTTTTCCTGCGATAGGGATCAAAGGTTTAGGTACTGTTAATGTGTGAGGACGAAGCCGTGAACCACGTCCAGCCATAGGTACTATAATTTTCATTTTGTTTATCTTAAGATAGGTGATGGACATGAGATACAATATCCCTGCGTCCATCTTGAATTAATTAATAGATTTAATTGGTTCCTGTACTTCCGAAACCACCTTCCCCGCGAGCAGTTTCTTCAAGGACCTCCACTTCTTTCCAGGTTATGTGTTCATGACGGGAAATGACCAGCTGGGCCACCCTTTCCCCGTTCTCCACGGTAAAATTATCATTGGATAAATTTACCAGGATCACCCCGATCTCTCCCCTGTAATCGGCATCGATCGTGCCGGGTGCGTTGAGTACGGTTATTCCTTTTTTGGCTGCCAGCCCGCTTCTTGGCCTTACCTGGGCCTCATATCCCACAGGTAGTTCTATGAACAGGCCCGTTTTGACAATGGTCCTCTCCAGGGGTTTCAGGGTTATGGATTGCTCCAGGTTGGCCCGCAGGTCCATTCCGGCAGAAGCCCCGGTTTCATAAGCAGGTAACTGATGTTTTGAATTGTTGATGATCTTAACTGTCATAGTATGATTTTTCTTCAGAAAAGCAGGAAATTACCCCCTTTTCAATATTTGTTTTAGCTGATCTTTTTCAGCAAAATAAATAGTGGCAAAAAAGATAAGAATTATAAAACTCCCTATATAATAATTATTTCTAAAAACATAAAAGTAAACGGCAGAAAAGCCAATGGAAAGGAAGAGGTATCCTCCTATCTTTTTGAAATCATAGGGCACGGGATAATACTTCCTTCCAAAATACAGGGACAACAACATCATGCTGCCATAGGCGGCCACAGTTGCTATCGCCGAACCTACATAACTGTAGTACGGGATAAGCCAAAAGTTAAGAGCCAGGGTGATCAAGGCCCCAATAATTGATATATAGGCTGCAAACCGGGTGCGGTCGCTCACCTTATACCAAACAGATAAGTTATGATAGATCCCAAGGAACAGGTTTGCCACCAGAATTAGAGGAACTATGGTCATGGCTTCCCAGTATGCAGAGTTGGGTATAATAACCAACTTAAGGAGATCGGCAAAAACAGTGATCACCACCAGGATAACCGCTCCAAAAATCACGAAATATTTTGTGATCAACGCGTAGGTACCGCGCGCATCATCTTCCTTTGCGTAACTAAAGAAGAAGGGTTCTATACCCATTCTAAAAGCCGTGGCAAAAAGGGTCATAAAGAGTGCCAGGCGGTAACAGGCAGAATACGCTCCAACCTCATACTTTGCAATATCCTGCGGCAGCAAACGCCCCAGGAGGATCCTGTCAAAAGCTTCATTAACCGCAAATGCAATACCGGCTATCAGGATAGGGGTACCGTAATTGATCATCTTTTTCCACAGTGAAGGATCAAACCTGTACTTCAGCTTCAAATAGAAAGGAGATATTACCAAAAGGGTGACGGCACTTGCTATGAGATTGGCAATGAAAATATAAGCGATCTCAAACCCGGGTTTATAGATTTCATTAAAAAATGTGTTTTCCTCTGCCAGCCGGGGCAGGAAAACCAGGAAAAAAACATTGAGCCCCAGGTTTATGGCCACATTACCTACCTTAATGGCTGCATAGATCTTTGGCCTTTCTGTTGCCCTGAGCCAGGAAAAAGGGATGACTACAAGCGCGTCCAGAGCCAGGATCAAAATCACATAAGTAATATAATGAGAGGCTATGTTAGTAGCAGATGCTATATAATCTATAGAAAGAAAGGCCAGAAT
>JBEPWW010000266.1:0-4030 GCA_041642215.1 Salinimicrobium sp.
ATAGAATTGGTGGGTGAAGATCAGGTACCTGAGGGTGGCGAATAGGAAAGTGTCTCTTCGTATTCTTTGGGGCACCTCTTTAAAAGACTCCTCCAGTCGCTGTACCGAAAATCCTTTGAGGCGCACCTTGTATCGTCTCATCACCCAGTATATCACAAATGGCAGGAGCAACAGGGAACTGACTATAACGGCATTAAAAACCGGCAGGGGAAGATCCAGGGTCGTAATGAGATAGAGCAGTCCCGCAATTCCAAAGAAATAGGTAACGAACAACTGGCTCATATTGCCCAAAAAGTTCAAAAAGACGATCTTTTTCCAAGAGGCGCGGGAATAATAAAGGCATTTGGCTCCATACTCCCCAATTCGGCTGGGGGTGAAGATGGCAGCCGTAAAAGATGCCAGACTTTCTTTAGCCGTCTCCCGGAATGAATTTTCACGCACATGACTGCTCAGGCTTTTCCATTTAAGGATCTCAAAATACCAGTTGAGAGCAGTTAGCACCAGCAGGATAATCACATTTTGAACAGAAAAGACGCGGTACCTCAGCAAAATATTCAGAAAGCGTTCAAAGCTCATTTCTTCATTGGAAGTGATCTTATGCCCGATAAAAAAGAGTGCAGCCGATACCACCAGGATCTTAAGGAGTACTGATAAGAATTGATTAGCTTTGTGCGATCGTTTCCGCATAGGGGTTCAGCTGGAAAAAATTAATGGCTCTTCTGTAAAACAGAACCATAAAGAATTATCTTACAATAATACGAAGCTTTTGAGTACCGAAAAAATCATATTAGGAATTGACCCGGGAACCACCATAATGGGGTTCGGCCTGATCAAGGTAGTGAACAAGAAAATGACCTTTCTTCAGCTGAACGAACTGCATCTTCAAAAATATGATGATCCATACGTGAAACTCAAACTTATTTTTGAGCGCACCATCGAACTCATAGACAGCTTCCATCCCGATGAGATCGCGATTGAGGCGCCTTTCTTCGGAAAGAACGTGCAATCCATGTTAAAGTTGGGTAGGGCACAGGGGGTAGCCATGGCAGCAGGCTTAAGTCGGCAGATCCCCGTTACCGAATATTCCCCGAAAAAAATAAAAATGGCGATCACCGGCAATGGAAACGCCAGTAAGGAACAGGTCGCGAAAATGCTGCAGAGCCTGCTGATGTTGAAGACCCTGCCAAAGAATCTCGATTCCACCGATGGGCTGGCAGCTGCTGTTTGCCATTTCTATAACTCCGGAACAGTAACTGCCGGAAAAAGCTACACCGGCTGGGCTGCTTTTGTGAAGCAAAATCCGGGCAAGGTCAAGTAATTCGAAAATTGGGAGAAAAAAATGGCTTCCAATCCTGTAATAAAGTGAAATGATTGTCTGGTCGAGATAATGACATGCAGGAAAGATTTATAGTATACTCTTTGATGATTATAAAAAACATTTCAGTTTCTTATAAAGGTTCACGCAAAGCGCGCAAAGATTTTTTGCAAAGACCGCAGAACGTTTTGAAATTCGATTTTGAACATAAAAAATAAATTAAAATAAATGGCGAGAAGATAAGGATGAAAAACAAACATTTCTAGTCTTCAAATTCTCAAATCTTCAAAATAATACCAATGGCAGGGATTTACGTTCATATTCCTTTTTGCAAACAGGCCTGTCACTACTGTGATTTTCACTTCTCCACCAATATGAAGAAGAAAGCCGGGGTGGTGGATGCCTTGTGTGAAGAATTACTCCTAAGGAAAAATGAGATCGCAGGGGAGGTGGAGACCATTTATTTTGGAGGAGGGACCCCTTCTTTGCTTTCTGCGGAGGAATTGCAGCAAATCTTTCAGGTCATACAGCAAAATTTCCAGGTAACTGAGGACGCTGAAATTACCTTAGAAGCGAATCCCGATGACCTTTCTGAAGAGAAGATAAAAATGCTGGCAGCATCCCCTGTAAACAGGCTTAGTATTGGAGTGCAATCGTTCTTTAAGGAAGATCTTGAACTAATGAACCGTGCCCACAATGAAGAGGAGGCACTGGAATCGATCAAAACCGCCACAGCATATTTTGATAATATCTCCATTGATCTCATCTATGGGATCCCGGGGATGGGGAACGATCGCTGGCAAAAGAACCTGGAGATCGCCCTGGAGCTTGGGGTGCCTCATATTTCCAGTTATGCCCTAACCGTAGAGCCCAGGACTGCCTTAAAGTCCCTTATCGAGAAAGGTAAGATTGCCCCTGTACTGGAGGAGGTTTCCCGGGAACAATACGAGATCCTGACCGAAACTTTAAAAGCTGCCGGCTTTGATAACTATGAATTTTCCAATTTTGGGAAACCGGATTATTTTTCCCGTAACAATACCGCTTACTGGTTAGGGAAGCCCTACCTGGGAATCGGGCCTTCTGCACATTCCTTTGACGGCCTGCGGCGCAAATGGAACGTCAGCAATAACAGCCTTTATCTAAAAGCCATTCAAAAAGGGGAGATCCCGGCAGAAGTTGAGGAACTCACTACCAAAGACCGGTACAATGAATACGTAATGACGCGCCTGCGCACCAAATGGGGCATCTCGCCAGATGAGGTAGAAAAGACCTTTGGCGCTGCTTACCGAACCTATCTTCTGAAAGAATCAGAAAAATTCCTAAAGAATGGCATGTTGATCCTGGAGGATGAGCACTTGCGGGTGTCTGCCAGAGGAAAATTTTTAACAGACGGGATCGCTGCCGAATTGTTTTTAGTAGATTTGGAGGTATAAACCCGTAGCACCTATGATACTTGATTTTCAGGGGAAGTCGGGAGAGGATCTATGAAAGCAACCATTCAACATCAACAACAGGAATTGAGGATCGATCTTTCCAGGCCTATTGATATTTCGCTTGGTCTTAGGGGAGATGAAAAAAACCCTGTCGCCTGGTACCTGCAGGCCCCAAGAATAGAGCCGGTGCAGGTAGGGAACTGGATAGGAAAAGTAAGTACTGGAGCCTCTACCAATTTTAATGACATCTACTTTAATCCCCACGCTCATGGTACCCATACAGAGTGCGTTGGGCATATAACGCCAGAGTTTCACAGCATCAACGAGTCGCTAAAGAAATTTTTCTTCCTGGCCAGGCTGGTTTCCATAAGTCCGGTATCAAAAGGAGGAGACAAGATCATCACTAAAGAGCAGCTTCAGGAAGTTTTAAAAGAAGGGGAGGCAGAGGCCCTGGTGATCAGGACCCTCCCCAATACCATCGCCAAGCGCTCCATGAAATACTCCCATACCAACTGGCCTTACCTGGAAAAGGAGGCAGCAGTTTATGCCAGGGACTGTGGGGTTTTACATTTGCTTATTGACCTGCCATCTGTGGATAAAGAAAAGGATGAAGGAAAACTGCTGGCTCATAAGGCATTCTGGAATTATCCCAAACGAACCCGCTTTGATGCTACTATTACAGAATTGATCTATGTGCCCTCGAAAGTGGCAGACGGGAACTACTTCCTCAACCTGCAGCCGGCCTCTTTTGAAAATGACGCTGCCCCCTCAAGACCGGTGTTGTACAAAATAGAATAAGATGAAGGAAACATTAAATCTCGAAGAACTGGGGCTGTTCTTTTTCGGCCTTTTCCTTTTCAGCCAACTCGATTATCAATGGTGGGTTTTTGCCGCCTTGTTTTTTGTTCCCGATGTTGGCATGTTAGGTTACTTAGCCGGAAATACAATCGGGGCGCTGAGCTATAATCTTTTACACCACAAGGGTATTGCAGTAGCATGTTTTATGGCTTGGGGGAAAGCTGGCTGGAACTTACAGGGATCCTCCTGTTTTCCCACGCCTGCTTCGACAGGATCCTGGGTTACGGGCTTAAATTTGAAAAAGGTTTCCATTTCACCCATCTCGGGGAGATCGGCGGACAAAGACGGGTGGCCGGAGGGGGAAAAGAACCTTTCTGAATCCTTAAAAATGTCTCCTGAGGTTCCGGGAACTTCTTAGTATATTTGGGCTGCCTGATTTCCCGGAGAATGATGGCTGAATTAGTTGTTCCGGTTATGCAAAAGC